>JAOAPP010000061.1 GCA_025462985.1 Bryobacterales bacterium
TCTAGCGGAGTATGGGTTAACACAAGAACCGAACGAGCAGGCACCCGTCGAGTGAGGCGGAAGGCTAACCAGCGCAGAAGACGAAAAACTTCAATTTCCACCGCCCACGGCCGAAAGTCGATACCGGGCGGGTAGAACGGTAGATACGGTAGATGAAGTACGTAGATCACGGGACTCTGAATCCTGTCCCCTTCCCTAGACATTATTCGCTATTGAAGGTAGGATGTGCCCACTTTAGACATTGAAAAATGAGGTTCTGCAATGAGCACCCAGTTTCACAACGTGCTGGCTCCGAAGATTAATAATCCCGACATTCAACCAGAGCTACGCAATACGCAAGGATACATAATGGTCGGCCACGGCCGCGATGACGTTTGGCATGCCCTCATCCGCTTCCGAGGCGGCGCAGATCCCGGTGCTGTGCGGGAGGCACTTGCGGAGATTGTTACGAACATAACTCGAATAACTCCGACGACTGATTTGGTCGACCAGAGCCAGAGGGATAACGCCAAGTTGGTGGTTTCTGCACTAGGCTTCACGTGGCGAGGATATGAGCGAATGGGCTTCGCTGATTGTGCCGCTAGCTTTAGCCTTGAGTTTCGGGAGGGTTTTGCGGCCCGCTCGCAAGATGTTACCGGCCGAGGTTGGGAAACGTGGAACCGCGAGCAGTGGGACCCTTATAACGGCTATCACGCGCTGTTGATTCTCGCGGCTGGCCGGCGAGTGGACGGGAGGCCGTTCCTCGGAGATTGCCAAAAGAAGATAAACGACAACTTCAACGGTGTGGCCGACGTCACTTGGCTCAAAGGGAAGTTATCACGAACGGGCGGCATCCCCAACAAACCAAAAGAAAATTTCGGATTTACTGACGGAGTTAGTCAGCCAGTGTTGCTCAGTGATAAATCCCGTCCGGGAATCGCTGTTACAAGAAAATCCGGCTGGGTCCCCGAAGCAGCGCCGAATCTTGTACTAATACACGAGCCGATTCCCGGGAACGATGGCCGGGCGGAATTCGGATCGTACATGGCGTTCCTTAACATCGAGCAACATGTCGAGTTGTTTGAAAACGCGGCACGCGGCCTTCAAAAAAAGCTAAAACTGCCGACGCGCGAGCAAGCGGAGGCACTCATGATTGGCAGAGAGCAGGATGGTTCGCCGCTCATCAAGCACATGGACGGTACAGACGTGAACGATTTTGCTGCCGGTACAGACGAGAGCGGCGAAAAATGGCCGTTTGCATGCCATACCCGCAAGATGAATTCGAGGGAACCAGGCCAGGAGCACCACAGGATTGTACGGCGGGGCGTTTCGTATCAGAACGGCGCTCTCCGAGGTATGTACTTCCAATGCTTCCAGGCGAATCTTCAGGAGCAGTTTGAGTTTCTCTTCAAGCGTTGGGCAAACTTCCGGTCGCAGCCAAAGGAGGGTTGCGGGGTCGATCCCATAGTGGGCTTCGATTCAAATCATCCCCAGCAATGGCCTGTGCCACCGAAGGACGGGGCCCTACGCAATGCCGATCCGGAAATCGTCAGCGTTTCGATCAGCGGTCTCACGACAATTCGCGGGGGCGAGTATTTCTATTTCCCGAGCATCCCATTCCTGCAGAGTTTAAACAAGCAAAGTAGTGGAGCATCCGGTTCCGCTGGTTACTAGCTGTTGGCATCGAGCCTCAAGTGCTTACCGAATACTGCTTTGGGTGGGTGCTGACGATCGCGCGACACGGCAGCAGGGCCCGACTCTCGGCATTGCGGGGTCGAACTCGTGCAACCTCGTTCGCACGTAGAAACCCTGGAGCAACATTTTGGCTGTCCCGTGCTTTGCGGATCTCCTCAACGCCATCATCTTCCGCTCGGCTGACGCTCACTGCCCGTTTCTCACTCGCAATGCCAAACTTCTGGCCATGCTTGCGCCGCAGTTCAATGAAGAACTGAAGGATTGCAACGAACAGGATAGCTTTACCGAGCTCGTTCGTGGAGCAATGCAGGAAAACCTCACAGGGCATCGCCCGAGGATTGAGGAAGACGCGCGCAGGCTGCATATTAGCTCCCGTACTCTACAGCGGCGCTTGCAAGACGCGGGATCCAGCTTCCACCGCGTGCTCGACGAAGCGCGTCATCAGATGGCTCGCCATTATCTGAGCAACTCCGTCCTTGAATCGAACGAAGCCGCCTACCTTCTTGGCTATGAGGACGCAAGCTCCTTCGTTCGCGCTTTCCGCACGTGGGAGGGAATGCCGCCCGGGCACTGGCGAGAAACGCGCAGTACAAAGACAGTGCATTAGTCGAGAGGAGCCTTATGACAGACCGATCACATCCGACCCCGGCCGAAAGAGCCATCGGGAACTTCTCCCCCAGGCTCGTCCGCTTGGCTGACGACGTCCTGTTTTGGGGATGTGTGGGAGAGAAGTGCGCTTTCTAAGCGCGATCGCAGTCTTGCCACCATCACTGCACTGATCGCGCTACGGGCTTCTGAACAGCTTTCGTTCCATGTGGCGAAGAAGGTGTTCGAAGAAGACAAGCAGTATCACACGGAGCACAACAGATCGAAATGATACCTTACATTATTTGCCATATGCTCTCCTCGGTGGACGGCAAGATCGACGGCGCCGCCATTAAAGCAGTCACACGGAACGGCGAGTACGAGGCGACTGGTGCAGAACTGAAAGGCGACGCCTGGATCTGCGGCCGCACCACCATGCAGCAGCACTTTGCTGACGACGAGCCGTTCGTCTCCGCATCGAACACGACGGCAGGGCCTCAGCCCGTCCATGTTGCTCGGCGGGCCGGGTCCTATGCAATCTCAGTGGACACTCTCGGGAAGCTGCGATGGTCCGCAGGCGATGTAAATGGCGATCACTCATCTTCTGTCGACCTCTGTAAAGCCGTAGACCTGCTCGGACAGCAGTTCGGAATCCGCTCACTATTGCTCGAAGGAGGCGGCCACATCAACGGTGCCTTCCTGGAAGCCGGTCTCGTTGATGAGGTGAGCCTCTTGGTTGTGCCTGGCATCGACGGACGTCACGATATCCCTGCCGTCTTCGACGGCGTCAACCTTTCAAACAAAACAGCCGTCCCTCTGAAACTCAAGTCCGTGCAGCAGCGTGAGAACGATGCGCTCTGGATTCGATACGAAGTGGTTCGGTCCTAAACATTCGATAGGAGAAAACAATGCAGAAACGCAAATTGGGAAAGAGCAATCTCGAAGTCTCAGCTCTCGGGCTCGGTTGCATGGGAATGAGCTTTTCTTACGGGCCGCCCAAAGACAAGCGGGAGATGACTTCTCTTCTTCGGGCAGCCCTTGAACGCGGCATCACGTTTTTTGACACCGCTGAGGTGTACGGGCCGTTCTTGAATGAAGAGCTCGTGGGCGAAGCGCTTGCTCCGTTCCACGGACAAGTGGTGATTGCCACCAAATTCGGATTCGACCTGAGTCCTGATTCCGATCCCCGAGGGATGAAGGGTGCGCCGGGACTCAATAGCCGGCCGGGGCACATCACGGAAGCCGTCGAGGGCTCGCTCAAGCGACTCAAGGTCGAGACAATCGACCTGCTTTATCAGCACCGCGTTGACCCGGACGTGCCGATCGAAGACGTGGCAGGAGCGGTAAAGGAGCTGATTCAACAGGGTAAGGTGAAGCACTTCGGCCTTTCCGAAGCAGGAGTACAAACGATCCGCCGGGCACACACGGTCCAGCCGGTCACTGCCCTCCAGAGCGAATACTCGTTGTGGACGAGGACTCCTGAGAAGGAGGTGATACCGACGCTCGAGGAGCTTGGCATTGGCCTTGTGCCGTATAGCCCGCTCGGCAAGGGCTTTCTCACGGGCAAGATCGACGAAAACGCGCAGTTCGACAGCTCCGACTTTCGCAGCACCCTGCCTCGCTTCACGCCGGAGGCTCTCAAGGCAAATCAGGCCCTCATTGATCTGCTCGGCAGCATGGCGGAGCGGAAGAAGGCGACACCTGCTCAGATTGCGCTCGCCTGGTTGTTGGCGCAAAAGCCGTGGATTGTGCCGATCCCAGGAACCACGAAGCTGGATCGCTTGGACGAAAACATCGGAGCAGTGTCAATCGAACTCACGCCCGACGATCTGCGGGACATCAACGAAGCCGCCTCCAAGATCACGGTGCAAGGAGCTCGATACCCCGAAAAGCTGGAGCAGATGACCGGGCGCTGAACGGCAAACACTTTTTTGCAATCGCATTCCGGTCAACGGCAGCGTCATACACACGCAAGAGATCGCTGCACCGGAGTGTGGATTGCCGCCTTGCAGCCGCTGCGCGCAGAGGATGCCAGTTTTGCTAGATTGATTTGGGTCAGACAAGTGGCTCGGGCCAGCGCCCAGATTGCGAAGGCGATACCAGGCAACGCCGACGACGCGACCGACGTCAAGGTTCATCGCTGGCGGGCCCATGCCAGCAGAACTCCTCCGGTGGAGCAGGCGAACAGGAAGAGAGAGGCGATTGTGAGCGGGAGCGGCAGGGGCAAGTCACCGAACAGCCGGGGGGCCCAAAGAAGGGTCACCAGAATCAGAAACACAGCCGAGACTACCAGCGCTGCGATTCGCACGGTCTCTATTGCAAGAACGGAGCGACGGGCGAGGCGGCGTTTTTCGGCAAGCTGCGAACGCCACCAAATGAAATCGGGCGACGGCAGAGGAGCGGCGTTCAGTTCGTCGCAACCGGACAATTCTTCCAGGTACTCGCGGACGGCAGCGAGGTCGTCGGGCTTCATTTGCGCCTCCATCCTCCTTCTTTGAGTATTTCACTTAAGCGTTCACGAGCTCGTGCCAGCATGGGACGGACGCTTGGAGCTTTGATGCCCAGCATGCCGGCTATTTCTTTGTGAGTGAACTCCTCCACGTAGGCCAACCACAGGAGTTCGCGCTGCCGCGGCGGAAGCTGTTCCAGGTATCGTACCGAATCCAGGACTTTCTCAGGGGCATTGGACGGGCCGGCACAGTCTGTCAATTCCACCGTTTTGCGTGCGCTGGCTTCATTGTGCAGCAAGTTCGTAGCAATGCGAAACAGATAGTTCTTGCGATGATCTTCGGTCATGTCGGCGGGCAGCCTGGCCTGCAAGAACCGAAGATATGTTTCCTGCAGGATGTCATCGGCACGGGAGGCGTCGTTCAGCATTCGGTAGAGATAAGCACGCAAGGGCCGCGCACTGCGCTCATACAGCAGCCGGAACTCTTGTTCCGTGCTGGCGGAACCTTCCGCCGCATTCGAGATAGCAGCCGGCGCCGGCCGAACGAGCTCCATTGATCGGCGCCTTCTATTTAGTGAGTTGTGAAGGCGTCAGCAAGCCCCAAGAGCGGCTTAAGGCAAAAGATGTTGCAGCCGAGAGGAGAAAGCCCAAACCGATAGCGAGGGCGACGGCTCCCGAGACGAGGAGGAACTCGTCCGCATCGACATTCCGTTCGAACGTGCGCACAACGAGCTCGGCAACGCCCACAAGGCTCAGTACGAACCCGGCTTGCATGGCGTTGAGGATGCGCGACCACGGCTGAGCGCCTTCCATGCCGGCGGATTCCAGAAATTTGCGTCCTGAACTGCTCTCCAGGTAGGCCACCACATCCTGACTTGCGGCGCATTTGTCGAGCAGCTTCGAATGGAGGTCCGCTACGGCGCGGGATGCGTGAGCCCTCCGGATATTTGTGCTG
>JAOAPP010000102.1 GCA_025462985.1 Bryobacterales bacterium
GGCCTGAGTAACGGTAGGTCCTGTTCCGGGGAGAGCAGCGCCTCCCACGATTCGGGGCGGTTTCAGAACTGCGATATATTTGCATCCATCGGAAGCGAGCGAAGGCAAATGACCGTCGGCGGTCAATTGAATCGTGTGCGCCTTGACTGAATTGTTGACGTTCCCACCAAGAACTGTCATTTTTCCATTTGCCAGGTCGATCGCAACCACGACGTCGCAGTGCGAAATGCCTCCGCGTTCAACGTTGTCGTAAGTCGTGCCAGCGCACAAGGGCTGTCCTTTGGGCTTGCGGTCTTTTGCGATCAGATCGCCGATCTCCGGCCGGGCTTCGGAAACGCGGTAGGCCCAAAATTTGGATTGATCTCCAGCGTTGCGAGACTTTTTCGCTGCAGCGATGTAGGCGGTGTGAGCGGACGCGCCGCAAAACGCCGTATCGGCTCCTGCTTCCCGCATCACCCAGGAGATGAACGCCGCGCTCCAGGCAGCGCGAGAATCGATGGCGGCTACGATAGCAGCGGGATTTTTCTGAACCGCGCCCCAGTAGCCTGCCAGCCTCGCACGCATGACGGGATCGGTTTCTTTCTTCGAGCCCTTTCCCCACCTGGCCAGCTCCGCGTTGGCTATTTTAACGATTTGCATGCGAAGCCCCACACTTGACGCTGACCTCGGAGCTGTCGTATGAGGGCTCGGCGGAAGAGAAGTCCTAGTCGGTTGGAGCAAGGAACCGCCGCCGAGAACTTCTTTGAGCCTCTGAACCGGGACCTGGCAGTGCCCTTCTTCAGTCTCCGCGCTGATCTGCGTTACCTTGAGCCGGCCCCCGGCTTGTCTCTGCACCGAATGCAGCGCGTCCCCTGCCCTCATTGTCCCCGCTGGCTGGTTCGTGGGCTTCGTGTTGCGGCGGTAGTAAACGGTTATTTTGAGACTGGGTTTGGAATTTAACCATTTGAGCCACGCCGCTGTGTCGCAAACATAGGTCGTGTCGAACGCCCACACTTCCGAAAGCTTCGCGAGTGCGCCTTGTTTCATCTGTGGATCGGCATTTGCCCGGGCGAGCGGTTCCAAGAAGTCGTAACCCCGTGAGTGTCCCGAAAGAATCAATCGTGACATCCCCACGGTTCTGCCGATCATTTTGGACAGCTGCTGCACGGACTCGGCCACCAGCGTGTTCAGATTCGCCGGTTTTCCCAGAAAATGAAAGCCTCGCACGCTCCAATCGAACAACGGTGCGACAACTACCAACGCTCTATTCGAAGCGTCCACCAGCTGGCCCATTTGGAAGGCGCTTCCCGTGATCAACCCCTCGGGCGGGTTCTTCACTGGCGAGCAGACGTCGAGCAGGCCATGCGCATAAACGAGCACTTCCACTTCCTGTGCGGAGAGCGCTGCTTTCGGACAGAAGACGGCCACCTTCACCGGCAGAGCAGTCATGCGAAACGTGCTGATCTTTCCTTTGAGAAAAGTGCGCGCCGTTGGCTGCAAGTCGTGGAGAGGCGGAAATGGGCGTGGGCCAGCTTCGGTTTCAAATAGCGATTCTCCGTTCATGATGCACCTTGCCCTCTGAGATTTGATCGAGCGCTCGAATGAGCTGAGCGATGTCGTTCAGCTTGTGCGACGCATTAAGCACGAAAGCGACTCGCGTGCCCCCCGGGTTTCCGGACCGCTGCAGCAATGCCCTGACGCCCAGCGAAAGCAGACGACGCTGAATGTCCGGGGCATCGGGATGCTCGATGGCTTGTACGGGAAAGACTCCGTTCCCCAGCTCCCAACCCCGATTGAGCAGCGACCGGCGAAACGCAGCAACCAGTTCGAACAAGCGCCGGCGCAAACGGTCTCCTGCGTTTCGATTCATATCGAGCGCGTAGAGTCCAGTCCGAATTGCCGCTGTCGAAGGGGGGCTGCAATGCAGACGCGTCATGCTTGCCGCCGCGAAGTTGTGAATGAACCGTGCACTCCCTAGAAGACAAGCCAGTGGTGTTCCGAAGGCTTTTGACAGCGAGCTCATGACAATCATGTCTTCCCCAGCAAGATCGAGAAAAGCCCCTGATCCTCCGCCTCCTTGCCCGTAAGGCGGACTTTGATGGACGCTGTGCAACCTTTCTCCTAAAATACCTAGCGCCTGGGTATCGTCTACCAGAAGCCGTCCTCCGTATTCTCGAGTCAGCGCCAGATACTGCTCCAACGGGGCGAGCGAGCCGCAGGCGGGACAGAAGCCGTCGGAAACCACAACCGGAATGCGGCGTGAGGATCTCAAGAGGGCCCGCAACGATTCCGGATTGTGATGCTGAAACCATTGCACTCTTGAACCTCGTGCCGAAGCGATTTCCAGGCCCCGGCGGCCAACAGGATATATGCCGTTGTCGGCGAAAAACTCGACGCTCTGGGTGACCAGGAACATCGAAACATCGAGCGCCAGATGCAACGTGGACGGAGAGGTCAGGCCCGTTTCAAATCCTGTCAGGCCGGCCATCCGTTCCGCGAGTGTCCGGGATCCCGGCGGCTCTTCGAGTGCCGCCGGTTTGCCCAGCGTGAGTGGTTCGCGACGATCTGCGCGACACCCTATGCCGGAATGATCCCAGCCGAGATAGAGGGCTGACGTAAAGTCCACCATGCCATGCCGCCGCTATCTTGCCTGCATTTGCGCCTCGAGACGTCGCTGCAAGTGGACTGCCGGCAAAGTGAAATCGACCTTTTCCGCAGTGGCGATCTCTACGCCCGTGACCGCGCGATAGGAATGCAGGTAGCTCTGGATTTCGGGTCTCCAGTAACGTGCCCAGTTCTTGGCTACGTCCTCGTCGTTGATGTTGACCCAGTCGCCCCACCGGATCGATAGGAGAATCTGTTCGCCGTACGAGGCCAGGTCGTGGAACCGTTCGACGGTCACATCGGTCCAACCCTGCAAGGTTTTCATCGTGTCGACCTGCGGCATCCAGGCTTCTGTGTAGCGGACCATGGCACGGCTCTGCAGGAAGTCGCGTATCTCGCCGCGGCCCATGATCCACTGCTGGATCAGCATTTCCGCGCGCGCGGTCCACGGCAGATCGCCGAATTGATTGTGAGCGCCTTGAGAGAGGACCAGGTGCACTTCCTTCAACGCATTCAGCAATGGGAAGCCATCCGCAATCACTGTCGTGTCGTTGTCTTCCTTGAAGAACTGCGAGCAGCGGTGCAACAGGTTATGAAAGCTTTCGAGGAAGTTTGATCGCGGGTCGGCGGCGCGCACTCGTGGGTTCGCTTTTCCGAGAAGTGTGAGCCCGTATTGATGGCAATATTCCAGCGAGCGGCGCGGGATCGTGAGCCGGCGATACTCTTCCTGCGCATAGCCCCACAAGACGTTGTTCAGCGGCCGCAACGGGTCGAGCTCAAAATGCGAAAGAGGATCGCGTATGCCGGCCGCGCGGTTCTGGAAGCGGCGGGAAAGCGCATTGACGGATTGCGTCAACATGCCCTCTTCATGCCAATAGGACCAGATCAGCTCTATCAGGCAAGGCTCATCGCGGAGCACCAATCCATCGTTCAGGAGCAACCCGTCTTGGACATCGCCTACCAGTTGTTCGTCCGGGAACGCCGCTGCAATCACCTGGCGGACGTATGGGTTGTTCGCCCCCAGGAATTGATCTGCAAATTGGGTCAAATCGCCTGTTGTGGAATTCTGTCTCCGAGAGGTCTCCTCCAAAAAGAACTCCTCGCCGTGCATCTGGCGATCTCCGTGGGTTCGGCAATGCAGCAGCAGGAACAAGTCCGTCGCCGTGCGCAGCAACTCATAAGCCCCAACGCCGACATTCGGTGAAAGCTCACTGCGTTCACGATCAAGCCGCAGCCCCTCCGGTACGTCCTTGTGCTGGCCCCGTTTTCCGCAGAGAACTTTGTTGATGAAGGCGCGATATCTTTCGAAGTGAAGCGCCTTTGCATTCGCGCGAATGAGAGTCCAAAGGTTTTCCTCCCGCGTGGGACGCACCGCGCTTCGCTGCAAAGCGACACGCGACACTTGCGGCACGGGGGCAGGCATCACGTTAGCGGACCGAGACTTTACATAGGAAGGGCTGATTTCGGGTTTCTCCGGCCAATGGTCAGCGACCAACGTAAACTCGATATTCCGTGAAACTCTCGAAGGAAGGGTCGGGAAGAATGTGATCAGCGCAGTACCGAGGCCGGTAGGTTGAATGTCGCTATCAGGATGTCTGGACCACTCGACCGCGCGAACGTGGTTAAGGTCTTCTAGTGCTTCCACCTTGAGTAGGTAGGCCTTGTTGGCTATCGGAGAAGGGCAATCCTTTTCAATCTCGCTACATTCCTCCGGGTTGATGATGTTGGCATGAACGTCGATAGGTAACTTAAGCTCAATTTCCTTTTCAGAATTGGGGACGTCCTCGTCGTCGGAGTGTTTTCCGAAGGCGACTGCACGGATGGAATAGTCTTCGGATTCGAGACCCTCGAAAGAGAAAGAGAACTTTCCGTCTTTGTGCGAATAGGTAACGTATTTGGGCTGTTCATGCCCCTTGGGGGTGATCGTCACCTTTGCGCCTTGTACAGGACGTTGCCCACTGAAATCGACAACCCGACCGCGAATTTTGTAGCTCATAACGTCTCCTTCGATTGTTG
>JAOAPP010000146.1 GCA_025462985.1 Bryobacterales bacterium
GGCTTTGAGCCGGTAGCGGTGAAAATCGAAGCGCGCAACCCGGATGAGGTCGCGGTCAGCGGGATTGCGGCGGGCACTGTCGTCGCGCTAGCCCAACCGGGCGAGGGGAAGCGATGAGCGCCGTTGCGCCGCCGCCGGTAGAGGGGCGGCGAGCCGGAGCCACGGGCTTGCGCGCGGGGTGGATTATTTTGGCAGCGCTGGTGTGCGCAAGCGGCGTCTGGTTCGGCATTGCCAGGACCCGCAGGACGGGGGCAAGCGGCGGTCGAGAAATTCCGACCGTGAAGGTGGCCCGAGGTGATGTGTCGCTTTCGATCTTTTCGCGTGGAGAGATTCGGGGCGCAAATTCGGAGGTGCTTGCCGCGCCGATGATGGGCGGCACGGAACTGCACCTTACGATGCTGCGGCGATCGGGAGAAGCAGTGAAGGCGGGCGATGAGGTGGTGCAGTTTGACACCACGGACCAGGAGTTTGCGCTCCGGGAAGCCGAGTCGGACCGGGCGGAAGCGGAGGCTCATGTGAAGCAGGCGAAGGCGAAGG
The DNA here is from genome assembly GCA_025462985.1 of Bryobacterales bacterium. Lineage (GTDB taxonomy): Bacteria > Acidobacteriota > Terriglobia > Bryobacterales > Bryobacteraceae > Bog-105. The sequence goes on from JAOAPP010000146.1 coordinate 538, forward strand.
CGCAGGCGGATCAAGAGGAAGACCGATACGCGTTACGAAAGGCGGAGGCTGATATCAAGACCGCTGAACTGGAGGCCAGGAAGAATCCGCTGCTCGCTCCCATTACGGCAAAGCAGAATGATCTGGCAGTAGCGGTGGCCCGGGATAAGCTTTCGCAGTTGCGGCAGAACCTGGCGAACCGGCAAGCGACAGACGAGGCTGGGGTTGCGATGCAGGAAGCGGCACGGGGCAAGGCGCAGAGCAAAGCCGAAACCGCAAGACAGAATATTGCCGCCATGAGGTTGGCGGCCAAGCATGCGGGATATGTAGCGATTCGGCAAAACATGTCGCAGAACTTCTTCTTCGCCCGCATGGAGCTTCCGATTTATCAGGTCGGCGATCAGGTGAGACCAGGGATGGCAGTGGCGGAGATTCCCAGATCGGATACGTGGGAAGTCGGCGCGAAGATCGGGGAGCTCGACCGGGGCCATCTGACACCAGGAGACAAGGTGAGCATAACGGTGATCGCCATTCCGCACCGGGTATTCCGGGGACGTGTGAAAGACATCGGCGGGACATCAGGCATGCCATGGGATCGCCATTTCGAGTGCACGATCGCGCTGGATGAAACGTCGGGCCTGATTCGAGCGGGAATGACCACGCGAATTGAAGTGGCAACGGACACTCTTCGCAATGCGCTCTGGCTGCCGGCCCAAGCGTTGTTCGAGAGTGACGGAAAGATGTTTGTGTATGTGCGTTCGAAGAGCGGGTTTGCCAGGAGAGACGTGGTGCTGGTGAGGCGCAATGAGACACGGGTGGTGTTGACGGGACTGGAACAAGGGCAGGAAGTGGCGCTTGTGAATCCGACCGAACTTGCGAAGAAGAGGACAGGCTCGAAGGCGAGTCCTTTGGAGGCGCTTCCGAAGTGATGGCGGATTTATGGTTGCCGCGGCTCTGGGGAGACGTGCGGCTTGCCGTGCAGAATCTTTGGAATCAGAAGACGCGCACGGTTTTGACGGCGCTGGGCATTATCTTCGGAGTCGGCGCAGTGGTGGGAATGCTGGCGATCGGGGCGGGCGCGCGCGAGGAGTCGCTGCGATTCATTGAGCAGTTGGGAGTGAGAAATTTACTGATCGATTCCCATCCGGCTGGAAGCGACCAGGAATTGCAGCAGCGGCGGAGGTCATCGCCTGGGCTCAGCGAGCGAGACGTGAGAATCCTGCGCGCCAATGTGGATGCAATTGAGCAGTTGTCGCCTCGAAAAGCTCTGCATCCGACGCAGCTATTTCCCCGGCCGTCGGGGGTGATGCCGGAGTTGTATGGCGTAGAGCCGTCTTTTGCGCAGATTCACGATTGGAAATTCCAGGAGGGGAGCGCACTGGACGAAGAAAGCGAGGCGCAGAGCGCGGCCGTGTGTGTTCTCGGGGAGGGCGCCAAGGTATCGGTGTTCGGCTATACGCCCGCGGTGGGGAAGTACCTGAAGGTGAACGACACGTGGCTGCGGGTGTCAGGCGTGTTGCGGACGATCGTCAGCTCCGGCTCCGGTATGGCGGCGGTGGATCCGAACCAACTGATTTACACGCCGCTTTCGACGTTTCAGTTTCGGTTCTTCGATGTTGGTGGAAATCTGAAGGATGAACTGGATGGAGTGGACATCCGCTTGAAGGAAGGCGCGGACAGTTCCACTTCGGCGCGCGTGGTGACCGCAATATTGAACTCGACCCATCACAACACGCCGGATTTTTCGGTGGTGATTCCGGCGGAGCTGCTGGCCGAGCAGCAGCGGTCGCAGACCATTTTCACTTATGTGATGGTCGCCATTGCTGGGATATCGCTGCTGGTCGGCGGCATCGGGATTATGAACATTGTTCTCGCGACGGTGCTGGAGCGGACGCGCGAGATCGGAGTGCGGCGAGCGACGGGCGCGAGACGAAGCGATATCGTACGGCAGTTTCTGCTGGAGTCTGTTTTGATCTCCATCAGCGGCGGCGTGGCGGGCGTGGCGTTCGGCTATTTTCTTTCGTGGCTGATTGCTACGACGGCGGATTGGAAGACGATTGTGACGTTCACTTCCATCGCGATTGCCTTTGGAGTTTCGGTGGCAGTGGGAGTTGTTTTTGGAATCTATCCAGCGCGGAAGGCAGCGAATATTGATCCGATTGAAGCTCTTCGCTATGAATAGACACGTTCCGAGGCGATGGCTAGCGTTATGCATGGCCGCGGGTGCTCTGTGCCACGCGCAAGAACCCCTAAAGAAATATTGGGAGAGCCGGTTCGGTGGCAGCGAGGTCCAGACGCACGAGGTGGAGGGCCTGAAGCAGCACATCACCGATGGAAAGCTGCACTTGCAGCTACGCGATTTTCTGGCGCTGGTGCTGAAGAACTATACAGACATTCAGGTGACCAGGCTGGATGTGTTTACGCAGGCGAACCAGGTTCTCAGCGCCAAGGCTCCGTTTGACCCCACGTTGAATCTGAATTTCAACACGGTACGATCGGTCTCGCCTCTCAGCTATGCGA
>JAOAPP010000207.1 GCA_025462985.1 Bryobacterales bacterium
GGAGACGCCCACACATTCGCTATCGTATTGAATACGCTATATGCGAGCGTCGTTCCCGCGCGGTCGATCGAAATAGTATGGGCGTTGAGCCCCGTAGTGAGGCGGATCGGATTGCCACGAGGTGACAGGTCTCCATTGGTACGCTGCAGGTAGATGTCACGCGTACCCCCAAGTGACGAGACGAAAAGCAGATCGCCTTGGGCCGTCCAGACAGGGCTGACGTTCAGATGCTTATCGTCGGTGACTCTGACCGGGTTGCCACCGTCCGCATGAACGAGCCAGACTGATGAAGGCGCGATGTTGCCTATTGCGTCGCCAGTGAAAAACGTGGTATTGCCCCGCGAGAAAGCAATCAGCTTGTCGTCTGGAGACCACGTCGGCAGCATCACGCCATCTCCACTCGCCGTTCCGGGAACAACGCGACGATTCTCACCTTTTGCACCCGAGATTATGAGCGCTCCGGTTGTCACGTCCGAGCAGGCGAGACGATCGCCGGCATTCGAGTACATGCATCCCTGCAGACCGTCCAGTGCAGGAACGGACGTCGGAACGCCACCGAGCGGTGGTACCGTGAAGCTGTGTCCACCCTTTCGGCTATACAGGATCTCCGACCCGTCCGGCTTCCATGTCGCAAGCGTTCCGGTGTCGGTGAGCAGAATCGGACGCCCGCCGGTGAGTTGTCTTACGTAGAGACCGTAGGCAGTGCCATTCGGCGCGGCGTAGACGACGAATTTTCCGTCGGGCGAGATCCTCGGAAGAATTTCCATTCCCGATGCGTTCGTTATCTGTCGCGTGTTGCCAACAATCAGCGCCTGTTCGCTTCGCCGAAATGCAATTGTGCTTGCGACCAGTCCGGCGGCAACAAGTCCGAAGACGGCTGCAGCGACTGCAATTCGCTTCGGTGTCCATTGGAACGACGTCTTCGCTGCCGGCAGAGCTGACTGGGTCGGAGAAGTAGCACCGCTCGTCATCGCGTAAGGCTCGAGCGCGGCATGCAGCTCTTCGGCTGATTGCCATCGGTCGGCTGGCCGCTTCTCGATGCATCGCATAATGACTGCGGCGAGTCCGGCCGGAATCTGGGCACGGAGCTGCACCAGTGGTGCGGCCGTCGTCGTTATGTGCGCCGCAAGTGTCTGCTGTTGATTGAGCCCTGCAAACGGTGTTCTGCCCGAGAGCAACTCATACCCAACAATTCCAAGAGCATAAATGTCGGCGCGAGCATCGACCATTGGATCAGCCGCTGCCTGTTCCGGTGCCATGTAGGCTGGGGTGCCGAGTGCGATGCCGAGTGACGTGAGGCTCGAGTTATCGGTAGCGGTCTCGGATGTCGCACTACTCAGTGCTTTGGAAACGCCGAAATCAGTGACGAGCGCATGGTTGCCGGAGATGAGAATGTTTTCCGGTTTGATGTCGCGATGGACGACCCCCTGCGAATGTGCGTAGCTGAGAGCGTCCGCGATTTCGCGAAGAAGTTTCGTTGCTTCCTGAATCGGAAGCTCGCCCGCGCGTGAAAGCCGTGCGCGAAGGTTCTCTCCGCCGATGAACGGCATCGTGTAGTAGAGAAGCGAGCCTTTCGCTCCAGCGGCAAGCAGCGGAACTATGTGTGGATGCTGCAATCTCGCGGCGAGCTGAATTTCCCGGCGGAAACGGTCAGTGTTGATGCCCGCCGACAGCTCTGGCGGAAGAACCTTTACGACGACCTGACGGTCGAGCTCGACCTCAGTCGCGACAAAGACGCGCGACATTCCGGCACCACCGAGCTCGCGGTCGATGCGGTAGGCGGGGCCGAGTATTTCCTGAAGCTGGTTCTGAAGTTCAGAGCTCAAATGCCTGGCGCCGGAGAGAGGCGGCTAAGCTAGGTTCAGAATTTCACAGACGCAATTGCCGTTGATTCAGGCAACGTCTGTCACCGCGGCAACGGATGCGTGAGACGCGCTAGTTCCGGAAAGGGTCGTGTATTTGAGTGCGACGCAGAGAATCACCATGCCCACACCGAAGCCCGCCAGGACCAGAAATGCCCCGGTATTTCCACCCGTTTTGTCCTTGAAGAATCCGATCGCATACGGCCCGATGAATCCGCCCAGATTTCCGAGCGAGTTAATCAGCGCGATGCCCACCGCCGCTGCCTCTCCGCCAAGTATGGTGGAAGGAAGGCACCAGAATGGCGACAGCATGGCGTTGCAGCCGATTATCACCATGCCGAGAAAAACAACGCGGAGTATCGGCTGCGAGAGGAGAGCGGCGCCAGCGAACCCGACGGCGATCAGAATTCCACCAAACCCCGCGTGATAGAAGCGCTCGCGATTTCGGTCGGAGCTCGCCGCATGGAGAAGCATGAAAGTCATCGATACGCAGGCGATGCCTGCCGTGACGAAGCCAGTAGCTGAGTTCGACGTGTGAAGCGTATCGCGGATTACAGTTGGCGCCCAGAATGTGTAGCCGTACGCTGCAGTCAGCATCAGGAAATACGGAGCTGCAAGAATCCACACGGTGGGAAGCTTGATTGCATCGAAGGCCGACATTCTGCGGGCCCCGCCGGAAGCGAGGTGATCGATCTTCATTTTTTCCACCAGCCACTCGCGCTGATCGTCCTGAAGCCAGCGTGCGTCGTCGGGCCTGTCGGTGAGATACCACAATACCGAAAATCCGATGAGAACCGATGGCAGGCCCTCGAGAAGAAAAAGCCACTGCCAGCCGTGCAATCCGCGGAGCCCATCCAGACCCAGCAGGTATCCGCCCAAGGCCCCTCCGAATACCCCGGACATCGGCAGTGCGATGAAGAATCTCGAAGTTGCACGCGCGCGGCGTGCCACAGGGAACCATTGCGTGAGATAGTAAACCACGCCCGGAAGGAATCCTGCTTCCGCCACACCGAGAAAAAAGCGAACGACGTAGAACTGCATGGGAGTGCGAACCAGCATCATCGACGCGGCGAGAATTCCCCATGAGATCATGATTCGCGCGATCCATCTTCTCGCACCGACACGCGCAAGAATCAGGTTGCTTGGCACTTCGAACAGGGCGTAGCCGATGAAGAAAATTCCGGCACCGAAGCCGAACGCGCTCGATGAAAAATGCAGATCCCGGTTCATCTGCAGTGCCGCGAGCGCGACGTTGGAACGGTCTACGAAGTTGAAGAGATAGAGAACAAACAGAAATGGGAGCAGGCGCATGCTGACTTTGCGCATGGTCTCCCGTTCGAGTGCCGACTCGACAATGGCGGTCATTATTTGGCTGTTTCCTCAACAGAGATGTCACCGCTGACGGGCGGGTCCTGACTCGCCCTTGGGCCATTCCAGAACGCGAAATACATCATGTAATGCATTGTGCTGGCTGGTGCAGGGATTCGCCTGACGATGGTCCGCGACTCACCCGCAGCGAGGTCGAGCTCCAAGAGACGAAACGGGCAAGGGCGAATGATCCAGTCGTTATCGTAAGCCGGGCGACGGTAGTATGAGTCTCGTCGTGCCTCGGTCTTATATCCGTAAATGCCGATGCAACCGGCGTTTCCATCAGGACGGAGCCAGCGAGTGACCTTTGCTGTGTTGTGCGCCTTGAACTTCACGTCGAGTGAGTCGGGAGTTCCGTTGCCGAACGTGACTCGTGTTACAGACGCCGAGAATTGAACGCTGTCGACGGTGCGCGAGGTGGGAAGTGGCTGCTGCTTCGATGAGATTACCGCGGAGCCGGCGTCGAACGTGAATTTCTGATTGTTGAGTTCCAGCTGAGCCGTGAAGTAGTATCTGCCATCGGGAAGCGAGTCCGCGAGAATCTCATAGGTCGGAATCTTCGCGCCGAAGGCTGGGGCACCGATGGATTGGCCTGGTGCGAGAATGCGTTCGTAGAGCATGAGACTGGTCACTCCCTGCCAGCCCTTCTTCATAAAGGGTGGTCCGCTGAGCTCCGAGCGCCATACAGGCTGGCCCGATGTGTCGGCCGACCGGTATGCGCGAAGCTCGAGAGGACGATCGCCGTATTGGAGTTCGATTGGGGCGGCGGTGCGATTGGTTACAATGACGCTAGTAACCAGTGAAGTCGGAGCCACGCCTTCGACCGAAGACGTCGCGTGATACTCGAGTCCCGGTATCTGGGCCTGCGTGCGACTAGCTGCAGCCGCAAGCAGGAAAGCAGTCAGGAATCGCGCGCGCATCCTTTTATATAGTAGTGACTACACTCACGGTGAGCCGCGCTTCGGCGCCAGCTTGGACCACCGCGACATAACGTCCTTGTACTGTGCTCTCGCTTTCGCGACAGCATCGAGCTGCCTCGCAGTCGGCGCGACATCGGCATCCTGCATCGACATTGCCGCACCCATCATCGCCGCTTGCACGCTCTCGAGTGTCGGAGCCGCAGCCGCCGGCCCACCGAAACCACCCCTTCGACCTGTGCGACCGGCAACCGGAGCGATCGAGTCGATCTTCGCCTTCAATGCAGCATCCCCAGGCGCGGTGAGTTTGTCAGACATCCGCCGCGCATCGACGTAGGCCGAGCGCAACGCGACAGCACCTTCATACATCTCGCGTGAAAGCGTCCCCACCTGCGCAGTTCCCGACGCCGATGTTTTCACGCGTGGGTCGAGCACAAGACTCAAAGGCTGCGTGAATGTTTTTCCGTCAGCCACCAGGCGCACGGTGTACGAACCGGGCGGTGCAAACGGTGACGTCGCCGAAAAAGCGGTGCGATGCGGAACCGCACCTGCTTCCGATTCACTCGTCGTGCCCTGAATCGCATCGTACCGCATATCCCAGATAAAGCGATGCATCCCCGCCGTCGACGACAGAGCAACGTTCGGTGCCGCCCAGTACAACGGAACGGAACAATGCGCCGCATTGGGATTTCGCTGGCAAACTTTGTTGTAAAGCTCGGAGTTCAACGCTGGATCTGGTGCAAGCACTGAATCAGCACTCGTGTAATGCCTGATGACTTTGCCACCGGCGTCCACGATCTCGAGCTTCACCGGACCCGAATTCGCGCCGATGTTGTAGTCGATGATCGCACCCGGCGGAGGATTTTCTCCGGCCGGAACTTCGGGTGGCCACGGCGTCGGAT
>JAOAPP010000478.1 GCA_025462985.1 Bryobacterales bacterium
CCAGATCCCCGCAGCACCTTGCCCGGAAGTGCCTTTGTCATCGTCCCTACTTCGATTACCGGCGGGCCGTTCACCAGCACGTACTGCATGCCGACCGAGAGCTGATTAGGCTTCTCAAAATCCGCGACATCCCGGATGGCGGACGGATCAAAGACGACAACGTCCGCCCACATTCCCTTCTTCAATACGCCCCGGTCAGTGAACCGCATGCGCTGCGCCGGAAGGGCGCTGAATTTCCGGATTGCGTCTTCGAGGCTGAGCTGGTGCTCTTCGCGGACATATTTTCGCAGAATGCGCGGAAACGTTCCGTAGGCGCGCGGATGAGGATGCTCCTGCCCGAGGATTCCTTCCGGCGACGTGCCTCCGGAGTCGTTGTCTATGGACACCCACGGTTGCTGTAACGCAAGCACCACGTCAGGCTCCGACATTCCGAACACGGCCACTTCGGTGAACGCGCTGTCCTCGATCAGCAGATCGCAGATGGTGTCGATGGGATCTTTGCCCCACATCTTTGCGATTTCCGCGACCGTCTTCCCCTGCAGATGAAGCAGCTTCGGGTTTTGCACCACGCTGACCAGGATGCCTTCCGGACCGGGCACCTCCAGCCATTCGTTGTCCCAGTTGCTTGCAGGCGTCTGCATATCTTTCCGGATACGATCGCGAGTCTCGGGATCCTTCAGCCGCGCGATCAGCTTCGCAGCGCCGCCGTCGTGCGCCCAGGGCGGAATGAAGGCGGAGAAACTGTTGAACCACGCGGTGTAGGCGTAGGTATCGGCTGTGATATCGACTCCTGAAGCGCGCGCTTTCTCGATCCGATCCACGATTTGCGGCATTCGGCCCCAGTTGGCCTTTCCGGCTACTTTAACGTGCCAAATCTCCACTGGAAGATGAGCCTCTCGCCCGATGCGTACCGCTTCGTCCACCGACTGCAGCACGGCATCGCCTTCGCTCCGTATGTGAGTCGCATAGATGCCGCCGAACTTACCCGCTTCCGATGCCAGTGCAATCAGCTCTTCGGTGGAAGCGTAAGGCGCCGGTGCATACTGCAGCGACGTTGAAAGGCCGACCGCACCGTCGCGCATCGCGGTTCGCACCAGGTCTTTCATGCGCTCCAGTTCAGCCGGAGACGGCGCACGATTCCCGTCCCCGATGACGAGGCGGCGGACCTGGGTGGCGCCGACGTAATCGGCCACATTGATTCCGATGCCCTGCTTTTCGAGTCGCGCGAAGTACTGGCGGTAAGTGGTCCAATCGGGGTTGATTCCGTAGTGCTTAAAAGCGGCGCGATCGGCGTTGCGGATTCGATCATTCAGAGGCGCGACCGATCCGCCTTCCCCAGTGACCTCCGTCGTGATTCCTTGATAGATCTTTGAGGGCAGATGGGGGTTCACCAAAACGGTCACTTCCGACTGACCCAGCATGTCGATGAACCCTGGCGCGACCACCAGACCATGAGCATCGATCATTCTCTTCGCCTGGAAGTCCGCCAACTCTCCGATAGCCACAATGCGACCATCGCGAATTCCGATGTCGCCGGAGTACCACGGGCTGCCTGTGCCATCGATGATGTGCCCGTGGCGGATCACCAAATCGAAAGGCTGCGCGCCAGTGAAACGGAGCGCCATCAGCAGAAGGAGGAAGATCCGCATGGGAAGTATTGTCGCCGACCGCCTGCGCAATAATCGGCACATGCTTCGCAAGTGGGTTCTTTTAGTGGCTGCCGTTCACATGGCACAGGCGCAGTCGATCGACACATTTTTCAAAGACACGTTTGAACGGATGTTGCGCGACGATCCTGAATTTGCGACCGGGATTGGACGCCATGAGTATGATGACCGCTGGACCGACTGGTCGAAAGCCGGCCGTGACAGTCGCCGCGACTTCCTGCAGCGAAGCCTTTCAGAACTCGGGAAGTTCCCCAAGGCGAGCATGTCGCCTGAAAACCAGCTGACTGCGCGCATTGTCGAATACGATTTTCAGTCACGACTGGATGCCTGGGATCTGAGCACGCATCTGCTCCGAGTCGGCCAGCTGTTTGGCTTTCACAATCGCGTATATGTGCTGATGGACCGCATGCCCGCCCACAGCGTGAAAGGTTACAAGAACCTCGTTTCGAGGCTGAATGCGATTCCCATGCTGGTGGACCAGAACATCGGCATCATGGACGAAGCCATCGCCAGCAAGGTGATGCAGCCGAAGGTGGTTAACGATCTGGTGGTAGCACAGATCACGGCGCAGATGAATCAGGATGCGGAACATTCTGCACTGCTCGAAGCGTTCCGGAAATTTCCGTCGAATATTCCGGCCGATGAACAGAAGAAGCTGCTTGCGGATGCAACCGGCGCCTATAACAGTAAGTTCCTGCCGGCCTGGCATAAGCTTCACGACTACATGGGGCAGACTTACTCGGCGCATGTTCGACCGACTGTCAGCCTCAACTCCATTCCGAACGGGCGCGCCGATTACGCGGTCCTGGTGCGCGCTCTGACAACGACGAATCTTTCCGCGCAAGAGATCCACAGCCTCGGTGAGAAGGAGGTGGCGCGCATTGAGGGCGAAATGAAGTCGATTGTCGCCGAGACTGGGTTTCAAGGCACGCTCGACCAATTTCAAGAGCACCTGAAAGACTCTCCGGATCAGCATTTCCAGACGAAGGACGAGATGTTGGAATATTGCCGGAATATCGCCAAAATCATCGAGCCGGAACTGCCGAACCATTTCCACCACATCCCGATGCTGCTTTATGGCGTGCGCCCTATTCCCGCTGATCGCGAAGCCGCCACCGCCACCAATGCACAAGCGCCATCGCCCGACTTTACAACCCCGGGCTGGTTCAATCTCAACACCTACCAGCCCGAGAAACAGGTCAAATATGACAAAGAGTCTCTGGTGCTGCACGAAGCCGTACCGGGACACGTGTTTCAGATCACGCTGGCCGAAGCACAGGCGAGCCTTCCGGATATTCGGAAGTTCTATCACAACAGTGCGTATATTGAGGGCTGGGCGCTTTACGCGGAATCGCTGGGTTCGCAGCTCGGGCTTTATCGCGATCCGTCCCATCGCTTCGGCCAGCTCGCCAGCGAACGGTTCCGCGCCGTTCGACTGGTTGTGGATACCGGAATTCACGAAATGGGTTGGACCCGTGAACAGGCCCTGCAGTATTTCCATGAGCATGCGCCGGAAGAATCAGTCGCGGAGATCGACCGCTATATTTCATGGCCGGCCCAGGCTCTTTCCTACAAGATGGGGCAGCTCCGTATTCGCGGATTGCGCGACGAAGCACAGCAAAGACTCGGAGCGAAATTCGATGTCCGCGAGTTCAACGATGCGGTTCTGCAGGAAGGCACGCTACCACTCGAAGTGTTGACCGAGCAGATGCAGCACTTCATCGCGGCCGCGGGCTCGAAACAGACGCCGTCAGACTAGAAGCGGATACCGGTCGTGAGTGCCACCGGCTGGAGCCAAGGTCAGGTGCACAGCTTGCGAACGGATCAGGCGCATTTTGCGTCCTCATTGGTAAGCTCGTGATTTCATGTTCAGCCGTGCCGCAGACCTTGCCCGCTGTCTAACCATTCAGGCCATCCTTCTGGCCTTCGCAGCGGTGATTTCTCTGGCCGCTGTGGACGTAAACTCGCTGCCCAAGCCGACCGGGTATGTCAGCGATCTGGCAAATGTGATCAGCCAGCCCGAAAAAGACCGGCTGGAAGAACTCTGCCGCCAGGTCGATCAGCAACTCGGAGTGCAGTTCGCTTTTCTGACAGTGGACAGCATCGGAGATCGCCCGATTCGTGATTTCGGATTGGATGTGGGGCGCAGATGGGGCGTCGGCAGCAAGAATACGAATCAGGGTTTGCTCACAATCCTGGCGATTAATGACCGTCAGAACGACATCGAAGTCGGACGTGGTTTGGAGCCCTACGTCACCGATGGCTTCGCCGGCAGTGTCCGTCGCGAAATGCAGCCGGACTTGCGAAGCGGCCAATACGGAGCCGCGCTTCTCGGAGCGGCTCAGACACTAGCGCAGCACATCGCACAGGGAAAGGGAGTCGCCTTTTCCTTTGAGGGGCTCCCGGAACGCCCCCGGCCGCAACGCGCCAGAAGAGAAAACGGCTTTCCGGGATGGCTCATCGTGCTCGGCATCTTCTTTCTGTTTTGGATGATTGGGCGCGGTGGCCGCCGCGGTGGGCGAGGCGGTGGCGGCGGCCTCGGGAACTTCGCTACGGGAATGCTGGTGGGTGATTTGTTGAGCGGAGGCCGAAGAGGCGGCGGCTGGAGCGATGGCGGTGGCGGCGGAGGATTTGGCGGCGACTCTGGTGGCGGCGGTGGTTTCGGCGGCTTTGGCGGCGGAGACTTTGGCGGCGGCGGCGCAAGCGGAAACTGGTGAAGCTTGGGAACACTATTGGAACAGAAACTAGAAGCGTTGGTCGAACGGCTGAAGCCTGCCTTCGGTGAAAGCCTCGTGTCGGCCATCCTGTACGGCTCGGCCGCCGTTGGGGATTGGCATGAGCACAGTTCGGATCTGAACGTGCTTTGTGTGCTGACACAAATCACTCCGCATGAGCTCGTTCAATCGGAGCCGGTATTCCGTTGGTGGCGCGAAGCGGGCAATCCGCCTCCACTGCTGCTGAGCGAAGAAGAAGTGCGCACCTCGACCGATTCGTTTCCGATGGAGTTCAGTGACATGCGCCAGCATCGGCAGGTGCTTTACGGCCGGGACGTGATTGAGACGCTCGAAGTCGACCGCTCTTTTTACCGCGCGCAGGTGGAACATGAACTGCGGGCCAAACAGATCCGGCTCCGGCAGAAAGCCGCCGAGGTTCTTTCGAATCCCGACCGACTGGTCAAGCTGCTGGCCGATTCAGTCTCCACATTCTGCGTGCTTGGACGGCACGCGCTGATCCTCAGCGGCCACGAACCGCGATGGAAGAAGGCGGAGATAGTGGCAGCTCTGGAGGATGTGACCCGCATGCCATTCAATGCCACAAATGAGATACTGGCGATTCGCGCCACCCCAAAGCAGAAGGTTGCCAACGACACGGCAGCCCTTTTTGGGAGCTATCTGAAAGAAGTCGGCACGCTGGTTCGCTTTGTGGATGGCTTGGACCATCGCTCATAGACCGAGTGCCGGAATATAAATTGAATTGGGGAGAACAGCAATGAAGAGGGGCGGCCTTCTAGTCATCGGAATCATCATTCTCGTGGTACTCATTTTCGGCGGGCGGTTGATGGGTCAACGAAACACACTGGTCACTCAGAAGAACGAAATCGATGCGCGGTGGGCACAAATCGACAACGACATGAAGCGCCGGGCCGATCTCATTCCAAACCTGGTGGAGACAGTGAAGGGCTATGCCAAGCAGGAGCAGACGGTATTCGGCGACAT
>JAOAPP010000237.1 GCA_025462985.1 Bryobacterales bacterium
CTTTCCGTTCTGGGGCAATCCTTCCCCGAGCGAATTTGCCGCCGGCATGACGTTCCATGGCGAGTCCAACATCCGCCGCTGGCAGCTCATAGAAGGCAACCCGGGCCAGCTAACGATTGAAGTCGCGCTGCCTCAGTCTGCAATGAACATGCGACGCCACTTTCGTTCACATGGACACGCCTTGCATTGCGTGTCTACAGCGACGAATTTGAGTAGCTGGGACCGCCCGTTTGGATGGTGCGAGCACGTTACAATCGGGCCGCCATTTCTTGAAAGCGGATCAGTCCGGTTTGACGCATCGGCCGATAGAGGATTTGTCACGGGTCAGTTCACCGGACTAAATTTCGACTGGCCCGAAGGCGCCGGATCGCGCTCTCAACATGCCGATTTCGATCTCACCACATTCGCGAATACGGCCCACGAAGATCTTGTGAATTCCTTCCTTGCAGAATCGACGGGCGAATGGGCGTTCTTCACTGCCTTCAATCGGAAGTTCTCTCTACTCTTCGGCTATGTGTACCCGAGAGCCGAGTTTCCGTGGCTAAACGTCTGGGAGAGTAATAGCGAGACTAGGCAGACGAGGGGAATGGAATTCAGCAACACTCCGCATCATGGAACAATGAAAGCCCTGATCAGCGCTTCTCACATCTGGAGCATTCCTGCGTATGAATGGCTGGATGCGCTCTCGACTGTGCGCAAGCAATTCATCGCGTTCTTACATCCTGTTCCTTCCGACTATCGCGGCACGGCGGACATTCGGGTCCGGTCCGACATATTGGAGATTCTGGAACGTGGCAGGGACCGGGTGTTTCACGTCCCGACCTAGATAACACATTACCGTGTTCGCCTATTTGACTGCGAGCCCTGCCAGTAGTCCGCCGTCCACAAGGTAGTCTCCACCAGTGCAAAAGCTCGCCTTCGATGATGCGAGAAAGGCAGCTAACTCCGCGACTTCTTCCGGCGTGCCAACGCGCCCCAGCGGATGCGCGTGTCCGAAACGTTCGAACACCTCCCTGACCGGCAATTCAGGAGAAAATGTCCGGGCAGCCAGTTCAAGCATGGGAGTAGCGATCGACCCTGGACTGATCGAATTGACGCGGATGGAAGCGTCAGCGTAATCGAGTGCGAGCGCCCTGGTCAGGCTGAGAATCGCTCCTTTCGAGGTTACATAGGCGGCGACTCCGCGCTGGCATGCGTGCCCCTGGACGGAGGCAATATTAACGATGGCGCCTCCCCCGCGTTGCTTCATCTCCGGTACGCACAAGCGCGCGAAAAGAAAGATGCCCGTGACGTTCACACTCAGACACCGGTTCCATGTTTCAAGATCCGTCTCTGTCACGGTGCCGTACGGATGGATGGCCGCTGAATTGATCAGAATGTCGAGGCCGCCGAAGAGACGAATACATTTCTCAACGGCATCCTTGGCGTCAGCAGAGGACGAGACGTCACATCGGTGAACTTCAATTGGGAGTCCTTCCGAAGCAGCTTCACTTTTCAGGGCGGTGTTCGCTGCAGCATCAATTCCGCAGGCCAGCACTCGAGCTCGGCCGCGAGCAAGACGTTTGGCAACAGCTTTGGCGATACCGGTCGTTCCGGTGACGATCGCCGCTTTTCCCTCGAAGTCGCTCACGATGGCTGCACCTGGACAGCCTTGAAGCACGCGCGAAGATACCCCATAGCGAACGCCATGCCTGAATGCCAGGGTGCGTCACAAGTGAGTTGTGGAGCATGATCCGGGATGATCATACCGCCGAAATTGTTTTTCTTGAGGATGTGAAAGATCCGGAGTATGTCCACATCGCCCTCGTCGATGTGTGTCTCCCTGTACTCCGGTACTTTGCCGCGCACGTTTCTCAGATGAATGTAGGCGATGCGGCCCTGCGCACTGTATCGGTCCACGGCGTCGTAAACATTCCCGCCGGGCATCTCTGCGAGTGTGCCGACACAGCATTCAAGCTGATTCGACACACTTGGGTTGACATCAATGAGCTTCTGGTAAAGCTCAGGACGATAAACAAGGCGCGGCTGTCCGCGGAGCGTGGGCAAAGGCGGATCATCGGGGTGCGCGGCTAAACTCACACCGGCCTGCTCGGCAACCGGCAAACACTCGTTCAGAAAGTCGGCCAGGCGCTGCCACAGCTGCTCGTGGGTGGTCGCCGGCAGATTTCCTTTTGGAGCTTCCGGATCGTAGATCATGTTCCACACCGTGCCGTTTGGAATGGGCACATCAAACAGTCCGTTCATGCCGACGCTGATGGCGCCGCCGCGGGCAAAAGGGCCTGTGACGCGACCTGCCACCCCCGCAATGCTGAAGTTGTATCCGATGATGGGGATTCCGACTTCGCCAACTCTGCGAATAATTGTTTTCAGCCCTTCGATCTGCTGCTTCTTTCGGGGTCCGTCCAGCAGCACGTCGTACCAGTGGGCGGGATCGAAGTTTTCGATCGCCTCCCAGGCCAGACCGGCGTCTTCAATCTGCTTCTTGATCTCACGCATCTCTTCGACTGTCCAAAGCTGCTGGGGATCGCCTGCATAGCCCCATCCGGCGAGCTCACCTACCGGCTGGTCCTGCCGCGGATTCGCCGAACCGCCTTTCTTGAAGTAGTCCACCAGATGCACAACAACGTGTGTGGCTCCAACCTGCCTCGCAAACGTGAAGGAAGCTGGATTCAACATGTGTCTATAAAGACCGAAGCCCAGTTTCATAAAAGGGAACCTGATGGCTGATTGGATGTGTTCACGGAATGGGAATCCGCCGCCGAGTGAGGCAGCCAGATCCGGCTAATCTCTTCAAGCGAATATCCCTTCGTCTCAGGAACATACAGCAGGACAAAGAGGAAATTCAGAGCGGCCATGCAAGAGAAGACAAGAAACGCTCCGTGGCTGCCGAGGTGCTTCTGCATGATGGGAAAAAACTGGTCGGCCAGGTAGGCGAAGATCCATATCGCGGTGGTTGCGATCGACATGGCCAAGCCGCGAACTTTGGTCGGAAAGATCTCGGAAATGATGACCCAGCACACGGCCCCGTTTCCAATGGCGTGCCCGGCCACAAACGCCATGATGCCACCCAGAATTCCGCTGCCGGCGCTGGGAACCATGTAGAGAAAAGCCACAACCGCAAGCGATAGAGCCTGCAGACACGTGCCAAGCAGGATGAGGGTTTTGCGTCCGGTTCTGTCCACCAGCCAGATCGCCAGGACGGTGAATGCCAGGTTCACAATCCCAACTAACACCGACTGAAAGAAAGCGTCGGAAGCCTTCTGGCCCGCACTCTTAAACACCTCGGGCAGAAACGAGAGCAGAGCAGTGATGCCGCTTGTTTGTGAAAAAGCAGCGAGCAGAAACCCGATGAGGAGAGCGCGGCGAAACGGTCCCTCAAATAGTTCCTGCAGTCCACCTTTCTCCTCCGCAAGCGAGCGCTTGATGGACGCGGCTTCCGATCGGGCCGCACTCTCGCCACTCACGAGGGCAAGGACATGCTGCGCTTCCTCCTGACGCCCCACCTTCATCAGCCACCGGGGGCTCTCTTCGGAGAAGAGAATGGCGAGTGCAAATACGATCGCGGGTATGGCTGCGGCCGCAAACATCCATCGCCAGCCGTGGGCAATCTGCCAGCTTTCGATCCCAGATCGCTCGATCAGCATGTTCACGTAGACGGCACAAAGAATACCGGCCACTATGCCGAACTGATAAAGGACGACCAGGCGCCCCCGCACTTTGGCAGGAGCAATCTCAGCGATGTACATGGGAGCGACGATGGAGGCGGCGCCAATCCCGACTCCGCCGACAATTCGCCAAGCAACGTACTGCGAGAAACTAGCCGCCGACCAAACGCCGATAGAAGAGAGGGCAAAGCAAGCGGCACATACATAAAGAGCGCGTTTCAATCCGAACCGGTCGGCGATAGCGCCTGCGGTGGCTGAACCGAGCAGGCACCCGATCAGTGCGCACCCGGCAGCCCATCCGATCGAGGCAGGTTCGAGTTGAAAATACTTCGACAGATGTTCGATTGCGCCGCTTATCACGATGTTGTCGTAGCCGAACAGAAAGCCGCCCAGGGAAGAAACTGCCGTCGCGTTGAACAATGCGTATCGCCCTGCCGTGCTGCGGCGCAACTGTTTCATTGACACGACGCCGGGTTCACTCATAGACTTTATCTTGACCGAAGAGAAAGAAACAATGGTATAGTAATCGCCCGTTACAGATGCGGGCAACCGGCAGGCAGTACCTCCCGTATGCGCATATCTCCGGGGACAAACACTCTTCACAGATAGAGGAACTCTTGATGAAGGCAAGTAAAGGGTGGAAGCTGTGGGTGGCTCTGTTGCCGCTGATCAGTTCCGCAGGCCAGACGACGCGCTGGCAGATCGGGAAGTTCGACGATTCACCGGTAGAGTTTTCACGCGCCGCGGAAGACAATGTTACCTTCGAAATCGGCAAGAGCAACCCGAACACGGACTGGCCGGGACGACAGACAACCGGGCACTCATACCGTATCCTATTCACGCTCGATTCGGTTTCCGGAACTTACAGGCTAAAAATCGCGACCTTGATTGACAGGCCGCGTGTACCCGCACTGCAGATTGGCGTCAACGGCCACCAGGGCTCATTCTATCTGCATCCCAAGCTGAGCTATTCGCGGAGTGATTTCTCTTACGCGTTTGATCCACATGAGTCTCAGACCACGTTGGAGATCGAGATCCCGATTTCTTTTCTGAAGAAGGGACAAAACGCAGTCACGATCACTTGCTTTGATGACCCGCCGACACCGGCCGGGAAAGAGGAAATCGGCGGCATCAGCTACGATGCCTTAAGCCTCGAGCAGAACGCATCGCGGGCCGCATCGGAGCGCGTTGCCAAAGTGGAGGTGGAGCCGACCATCCTGTATCGTCAGACTGCTTCCGGATTGGCTGAGGTGGTGGATGCCTTCGTGCGCTTCCCGCGACCTTGGACCGCCGGGCGCGCCGACCTCGAAGTCGGCGGCCAGAGAAGCACGGCGGAGTTTCCCGCAGGTGAGTTTGGAGAACACCGGCTGTCCTTCGAAGTTCCTGAGTGGAACGGAACGGTTCAGGCCAGACTTCACCTGTCTTCGGAGCTCAAGCATCCTATCGAAGTCAGTCTGACACCAGCGCGCAAATGGAGCATCTATGTCGTTCCGCATACGCACCTGGATGTGGGCTATACGGATTATCAGGGAAAAGTGGCGGAAACCCAGGCACGAGTTCTAACCCAGGCAGATGCACTGATAACCGAGCATCCGGACTTCCGGTTTTCGATGGACGGTTCGTGGAACCTGGAGCAGTTGCTGAGTACGCGGCCGAAAGAGAAGCGGGAAGAGATCCTCAATCTGATTCGGAACGGCAAGATGGCGATGCCGGCACAGAACTGCAATCTGCTTACGGGGTATGCGTCACTCGAGACGTTGTTCCGCTCGCTGTACGCCTCGAAAGAATTAGCGGGACGCTATGGGTTGCCGTTCGAGTATGCGAACATCACGGACGTTCCTACATATTCGGGCAGCTATCCCTCCATACTTGCCAGCAGCGGGGTGAAGTATGGGGTAGCGGCGTCGAACAACGATCGCGCTCCCATCTTTTTCTATGACCACTGGAATGAGAAATCGCCTTTCTGGTGGGTCGGACCAGACGGCAAGAAGGTTCTGTTCTGGTACTCGCGGCACTACATGCAGGTTCAGACGCTCTTTGGGTTGCCTCCGCAGCTAGACGCGATACGCGAGTCGCTTCCCGTTTACCTGCAGGCTTACTCCAAGCCAGAGTACAAGCCCGACGTGGCGCTCATTTACGGAACACAAGTCGAGAACACGGACCTCTTCCCCACGACCGCAACGTTCGCAGACGACTGGAACAAGTTGTACGCCTATCCCAAGCTGACCTACTCTACATTCCCGGACTTCTTTCACTATCTGGAGAAGCACTACGGCGACAAACTGGAGAGCTTCCAAGGGGATGGAGGCGGGTATTGGGAGGACGGAATCGGAAGCGACGCCTACTACGAACAGGAGGACCGCGAAAATCAAAACCGCGCGCTTTCCGCCGAGGTGCTGTCGACGGCGACTCATACGGTCGATCCCAATTTGAATCCACCGAAAGGGCTGTTCGCCGACATCTGGCAGAACATCATTCTGTTTTCCGAGCACACCTGGGCGTCTTACAACTCGGTGTCGCAGCCGAATCACGATGAGACCGTACGCCAACTGAGAGTGAAGGACCATCGCGCCGATCGAGCGGCCCTGGAGATTAATGACGTCGTCAACCGTTCGATGAGCCAGTTGGCGAACGATATCCATGTGCCGGACAACACACTGGTTGTTTTCAATTCGCTGAATTGGAGCCGCGACCTGGTCGTCGAGACGGACTTATTCGAACATCCGAAGCTATTGGAGTTGAGCACTCACGAGGAAGTTCCTCTCGAGGTGCTGTCGAACAAAGAAAAGTTCCTGCACGTTCGCTTCGTCGCCAAGGGCGTACCGGCCGTAGGGTACAAGTGCTTCAGCATTGAATACGCGAAGCAGGGCGGCCCGGCCGAACCCCAACGGACCACCGAGGAGACGATTGAAAATTCCTTTTATCGAATCAAAGTCGATGAAGCCAGCGGTTCACTCAGCAGTATCTACGACAAGCAACTACAGCGCGAGATTGTGGATGCGCGCAGTCCATATAAGTTTGGCCAGTATCTGTACGTCACCGGGGGTGACGGCGATACTCAGATGATCAATCCGTTTCCTGCGTTGCCGCCGGGGCAGTTGACGATCCATGGCGCAGCCGGAGGTAAGTATCTGGGCGTCGAAAAAATGCAGTGGGGCCAGTCTATACGTCTGACGAGTTCCAGCACGAACACTCCGAGCATCGAGACGGAAGTTCTGTTGTTCGACGACCAGAAGAAGATAGAGTTCCGCTACCGCCTGCGGAAGGACTATACTACGAGCAAAGAGGGTGTTTATTTTGCGTTTCCTGTAGCCGTGGGTCAGCCCGACTTTATGTACGCCACTCAGCAGCAATGGGTGGATCCGGCACACGACCTGATGAAGGGCGGCAGCCTCGAGTGGTTCAACGTTCAGCAATGGATGGCAGTTCGAGACGCAAATCTTGCAGTTGGCATTGTTCCGCTCGACGCTTCGCTCGCGAGTTACGGAGACATCAATCGCGGAACGTGGCCAGGAACGTTCACTCCGAAAAGTGGAACCATCTTCTCGTATGTGATGAATAACTACTGGCACACCAATTACCGCGCGGGACAGGGAGGTGCATTTACGTTTCGGTACGCGCTGACCAGTCAGCCGCACCTGGATGGCGCAGCTCTGACGAAGCTCGGCTTGGACGAGATGCGACCGGCGGAATTGGACTACGTGGTGAGCCAGGATAAGCCGGGGAATCCACCTCGGCCGCTCCCGGCAGAAGGGGCCGGTTTCCTTGAGAGCACGGGCGATAACGTGGCACTGATCACGTGGAAGGAAGCAGAAGACGGCAACGGGACAATCCTCCGCCTTCAGGAAATTGCCGGTAAGGCGGGCGAGGCCCGAATCAAAGTCCCACGGACCGATATCTCTTCGGCCCAGCTCTGTTCGGGAGTCGAAGAAAACGTCCGAACCATTTCCGTGGAGGACAATGGCATCCGCCTTACTTTCGAGCCTTTCGAAGTGCTAACCGTGAGGCTGGTCAGCAAGTGACCAGCCAAGTCACCCACAAGCTTTCACTCGACCGTTAAAAAAGTCTGTCGTTAACACGTCAAGATGTCCGCTTTTATTAACACGTGATCTGTCCGCTTTTGGTTTGGGTTTAGGCGGCGGGAGCCGCCTTGTTTTTCCGTTTGGGCACACGAACCGGAATCGTCGGCGCGGTGGGAAAGTGGGAATCTCGCGTTGTAGGCGAGATTTCCAAGGAGGTGTGGGAAGCGGCGGAAACCTGCTTTGGGTTTTCGCCGGTTTCCACATCTCCGTCTTTTCCACGGCGCTCTGTTCGGGGTTGTTTCGTGAGCGGCCGGCCTTGGCTGTCGAACCGCCCCACTACGTGCGGGCCATAACGCAGCGACACGCGTCCGTCGAGGTGTTCATGGATCGTGACGGTACAACCGGCCAGCGTGCCGCCAAAGCGAGATTTCTCGATCTGCCACACTCGTCGCCGATCGCGACCGTGTTGTCCTTGGCCACCATGCGTTCCGTTTGCATTGTGAATACCCAGTCCAGATCCGGCCGGCCGGAGCGCCGAAAAGCGCTCGCTTTCTGTTCCGGGGCGACTGCGAACTGGCGGTTGAAGACGTCGATGTAGTGCTCGCCCAGAAAGCGATTTGCCTCCTCCAAAGTGCTGATCCCCGCCAGTCGAAGCTCCTGGGGCAGGCGCCCCTGCCAAGTGCCGAAGTTCCGTTCCGA
>JAOAPP010000254.1 GCA_025462985.1 Bryobacterales bacterium
CGTCCATTCCTGCAACGCTGGCGAATTTCCTGATCCCAATTATGATTGGGGCGAAGGACTTGGCGTTTCCTCGGATTAACCTTCTCAGCTGGTACATCTACGTCCTGGGCGCCATCTTCACTCTCTACGCGATAGTGCGAGGCGGTGTGGATACCGGGTGGACATTCTACGCGCCGTACAGCAGCACTTACTCAAACTCTTACGTCCTTGCAGCCGCCTTTGGCGTCTTCATCGCCGGCTTCTCCTCAATCCTTACCGGGTTGAATTTCATCGTCACGGTGCACAAAATGCGCGCGCCCGGAATGACATGGGGCCGTCTTCCTCTCTTCGTTTGGGCAAATTACGCCACGGGACTGATTCAGGTTCTGGGCACGCCGGTGCTTGCGATCACGCTGCTCCTCCTCGCTTTTGAGCGAATGGCACGCGTCGGAATCTTCGATCCCAACATCGGCGGTGATCCCATCCTCTTCCAGCATCTTTTCTGGTTCTATTCGCATCCGGCCGTATACATCATGATTCTTCCCGGTATGGGCGTCATCAGTGAGATCGTCTCCTGCTTTTCGAGAAAGCGCATTTTTGGCTACAACTTCATCGCATTCTCGAGCATGGCCATCGCCGTCTTGAGCTTTGTCGTTTGGGGTCACCACATGTTTCTGACGGGCGAAAGCATGTACTCTAGCGTGGCTTTTTCGCTTCTGAGCATGATGGTCGCTGTGCCTTCAGCGATCAAAGTCTTCAACTGGACCGCGACCATGTACAAGGGATCGGTGTCCTTCGATACGCCGATGCTTTACGCCTTCGGCTTTATCGGTCTGTTCACGATTGGCGGGTTAACCGGGCTCTTCCTCGCAACCCTGGCCACCGACATTGCGACACACGGAACCTACTTCGTGGTAGCCCACTTTCATTACGTGATGGTTGGCGGGATGGTGATGGCCTTTATGGGCGGACTCCACTTCTGGTGGCCGAAAATGACAGGCCGCATGTACTCGGAAGGCTGGTCGAAGTTCTCTGCCCTGCTCGTCTTTATCGGGTTCAATCTCACATTCTTCCCGCAGTTCATCCTTGGTTATCTTGGGATGCCGAGACGCTATCACAACTATCCGCCTGAGTTCCAGGTCCTGAATGTTCTTTCAACTGCAGGCGCTTCCGTGCTTGGTGTCGGTTATATCGTCCCGATGATCTACTTCACTTACTCACTAAAGTACGGCGCCAAAGCGGGGAACAATCCTTGGGGTGCAACCGGCCTGGAATGGCAGATTCAATCTCCGCCCACCACATTCAACTTTGACGACACCCCGGTGGTGACGGAAGAAGCTTACGACTACGGTCGTGTGGAGGAAATCGTTGGCTGACATAAGCATTCCGGTAGAGCACACCGCCGAAACTACCGCTACAGCAATTCATCTCCGGCATCATTTCGCGACCGCAGAGCAGCAGTTGGACGCCGCCACTCTCGGGATGTGGACGTTTCTCATCACCGAAGTCCTGTTCTTTGGGGGCATGTTCACTGCCTACGCAATTTATCGCAGCGTCTACCACGACGCCTTTGCGAGCACGAGCCGCTATATGGACGTGATCCTTGGTGGAACTAACACGGCGGTGCTAATCTGCAGTAGCTTAAGCATGGCGATGGCGGTTCGTTCGGCGCAGCTGAGCCGCCGCAAACCGCTACTCATCTCCCTTCTCCTCACCATTGCCTTTGGCACGGCGTTCCTTGTTATAAAGGCCTTCGAATACCACAACAAGTGGGTGGAAGGACTGGTGCCCGGCCTGCACTTCGACCTCTCGCGCTATGAAGTGCCGCAATACGCGCACGAAGCGCAGATCTTGTTCTTTTTGTACTTCGCCATGACCGGGATGCATGCGCTGCACATGGTGATTGGCTTCGGACTCCTTACTTATTTGTTGGTGCAGGCCTATAGAAACGTCTACAGTGCCGCGTATTACACGCCAGTCGAGATGATTGGTCTGTACTGGCACTTTGTCGACGTCGTCTGGATTTTCCTCTTCCCCCTTCTCTATCTAATTGGACACCGCCAATGACCTCCGCACACATTCCAACAGTCAAGTCACTTGTCAGCGTTTGGGCTGCGCTGGTCGTCCTTACTTGGACGACGGTGGGAGTCTCCTATCTCGAACTCGGCGAATTGAACGTCATCGTGGCCCTCGCGATCGCCGTATTCAAAGCGTCCCTGGTTGCGTGGATCTTCATGGGCGTGCGCTACAGCACGCAAATGACAAGGCTGTTCGTGGTCGCCGGCCTCGTCTGGCTATCCATCATGATCCTCATCACCGGGGGCGACTATTTGACCCGAGGCTGGGACTATCAACCGCAGCCATGGGGCAACGTGAAGCCGATGGCTGCGAATCGCTAAGAAACGCCTCGCCTTGTGCGTTGTCCAAAGGACGAGGACACAATCATGGCAGAAGCAAGCACTGACGTTATCAATCGCTATCTCGAAGACGCCATCGCCGCTGAGAAAAGCTTCGAAACGCAGCTACAAGGATTCTCAAAGGAAGGCGACAATGAAGCCGTCAAAGCCGCCTTTCATCAACATGCACTTGAAACCCGCCGCCAGTATGAGCGTCTGACGGCACGGCTCGAATCGCTGGGAGGGAGTACGTCGACAGCGAAAAGTATCCTGGCCCATCTGTTCAATCTGTCGCCGAGAACTGCACAAATCGGGCACGACAAGGAAGAACGAACCACTCAGAACCTCATCATGGCATTTGCGGTTGAGAACAGCGAACTTGCCATGTATCAAGCGCTGATCTCAGTCGCCGAGGCGGCCGGCGACACCGAAACCGCTGCGTTGGCCCGGGAAATACAGACGGAAGAGAAAAGGACGGCCGATAAGGTCTGGAGTCTGCTCACTCCTGCATCGCTCGAAGCATTTCATCGTGTTGCGATTCAGCCCGCAGCCACAAATCCCCGCACTGCCGCCCTCTAATTAACTAGTCCGCTTGCTATTAGCTTCATCCGCCTCTTCGGCCAATTCAGCAAGAGCTTGAAAGAACTCTTTGGATTGGCCGATGAAGAGCCCATCGGCGGTAAGTGCCTGCGCCGCGCCTTTGGCTGCGCCGTTTGTCTCAGTCGGACGAATGATCGAGCATCGCGGAAAGCTGTGGCTTAGAAAGTGAGCCGGTTCCGGCATGATCAGGTTAGTCTGAAACAGCGGTCCACCGAACGGCGGTTCATTCAAATTCGGAAAAACCAGGGCTGGGTTCTTCGGATCGGTTAATGGAACGGCATTCCCTGCCTTGTCATGCCAGGTCTGGAAATGCGCAGTTTCGGTAGGCCCGATACTCAGCAGGATTCGCAGCACCTCTCGTGAGCTTACCCGTTGCGCTAACGACGGGTAAAGGCTAGTTCCGCCTTGTTCGATAAACGCGAAGTGAAACCCGGCCGTGTTGGCAATTGCCTGGATATGCTCGTCCGGGAAGAGGTCGTCATCATTGCGAGGAATGGCGGGAAAGCGGCCCATGGCGAGGCTCGGCACTGCGTTGGGAAACTTGGCGTCCGGATCGAGATCCGGATTCTGAGCTGAACGATACCGTGTCCACCAGGAAGTATCTACAGTCAACTGCATCAGGTTCGTGAGGCGGCCAACCTGTCGCGCCCCGGTTGCCTTGCTGCTAGGCAGAACCCGGAACGCATCCAGGTTGACCGGCGCCGCACCCTTCGACTCGAGATAAGCATTGAGGAATGCCGCATGAGAAATCTCGTCGTCAGTGTTGTCGTGAATGTATTGCGCCATATCGGCATCGAGCTTGGAAAGCGCATCGATATACCGGGCGCTGCCCCCAGTGATGCCCGGAACTTCATTGTCCTGAGTACCGCCGAGTTCGTTGTATTGGATCCACAGATCCGTTTCTATCAGTTCAGCTGCCGCCAGAAATCTCAAAATCGCCGCGTCGCCCTTGCTCAGTTCGCCGCCTCCCTCTTCCCCTTTCGCAAGCAGAGCGCTGGATCCTCCAACAAGCGCCGCTGCGGTCGCAGCCGTTCCCGCGGCAGACAAACTTCTGCGCAGAAATGTTCGCCTGTGTTCGCCGTCTACCGGGACATCCTGTCCATTGCGTTCCATTTCATGTTCCTTTCCGGCCTCCCCTTGAGAAAGCCTACATGGAACTGTAGGTCGTTATGGGCAGACTGTTGTTGCGCTTCTGTAAATACGCCGTAAAGGTTCCCCCCCTCAACCGAGGGGAACAATCAGGAAAGGCTTTGTCGTCGGAGCACTGGATCCACTTCGAGGCTCCACGCTGACGGCTACGGCCGCGTACTGTGACGCCGCAATTCTTGTCTGCGATGTGAGGACGAATTGGCCGCTGCTATTCGGCCGGAACAGGCCGGCAGGCGCCGGCTTGCCTTTGTCCGGGACAAGCCAAAGTTCAAACGTTCTGTCATTCGCGATTGGCGGCAGACTGGAACCGACGAACACGAATCCAGTGTCGCGATTCACAAAAAACCACCCATGAGCCGAGTCGCTCGAATCCCCGAAACGGACAGTTCTTGTCTGCTGCTCAGTCAGGATCTGGAGCGCTCCGCGCAACTGGTTCCGCTCATCGAGCGCACGTTCCAACTGCGATCCGCGATCGCGCGCCTGCTGAACGGACCATAACGAAAAGATCGCCAGACCAGCACAGGCAGCGGCGAGCAAAGAAAATCTAGCGATCCAGGAGCGTGGCGCGGAACTGTTCTCCGGCTGCACGCTGGCCATAACTCTGTTTCGGAGACTTGCCGGAGTCGAAACGGGCTCCGTCATCCAAGACAATCGACCCGTGAAGTTCACCGCATCCACAATGTGTTCGAGGCAGTACTCGCAGCCCTGCGCCACGTGTTCGTCGATCTGCGTGGCGTCCTCATATTCAAGCACGCCGAGGCTGTACAGCTCATAGAGCTCATTCATTTCGGCATGCGTCATTGGACCGCCCCCATTTTCAAGACGGAGCGCAGCCGACCCAGGCCGGAGCGTACCCAACTCTTCACCGTACCTAACGGCTCGTGCAATCTTTCGGCGATCTCAGACTGTGAACAGCCCTCAAAGTAAGCAAGCTCTAGAACCCGCTTCTCGTTCGCAGTCAGATTGGAGAACGCTGTGGATATGGAGCGTCTAGCGTCCAGCAGAGACTCGCTCTCCGAGCCGTGGCGCAAAAGCGCAGTCGGATCGACACTGTCTATTGAGCGCAAGCGCGTGTTGAAGCGAGCCTGCGCTGAACGAATGTAGTCGATCGCCATATTACGTGCGATTGCCGCAATCCAGACTCCCAATACACCTTTCTGGGGATCAAACTCCCGCCCTCGGTTCCAGACCCGAATAAAAAGTTCCTGGAGCAAGTCTTCAGAAACAGAGCGGTCCCGGGTGATGCGGAGAAACAGAGAAAAAGTGACTGAAGCGTATCGATCGTACGCGGCAGCCAATCCCTCTGGATCTCGCTGCCTGATCGCCTGTATGAGCTCAGCGTCGTCCTTCTCAGCACTCTTCATCGTTACTGTCGTAGACGCTGTATACGACCAAATCCTTACGGCCTTAGGTTCACGCCAGGGTTACGGCCTAGCAGTGTTCTGAAAAAGTAAGAATCTGGAGTGACATTTACATCCAGCTGATTTCGGTTGGTTGGTTTCGGGGGGATCTGGCGTGC
>JAOAPP010000263.1 GCA_025462985.1 Bryobacterales bacterium
TTACGGCGGGCAGCCTCGAAGGCGAGGCTATTCTGATAGCGCGCCTCTTCCTTGACGGTCGTCAGGAGGCTTCAGCTGCGCTTGAAATAGAGTGCACTCAACCTGCTATTAAACCGGCGCCACCGCCGCCGGAATTCTTTAAGTTTGAGCACGGATCATATATCGTCGAGCCGGGGCGCAAACGTAGATTAACGATTCAATCCCCGAAGGAAATCGGTGATAAACTCGGGACGGATATAAGGGTAACTAGTGAGGACGATAGCGCCGTCATCGTTCTTGGAAACCGTGTATTGCTTAGTCTAAATCGTTACGGATGGTACGAGGCAGTAATCGATGTTGAGGGTAAACAACGTGGTGCGAAGATTGCCCTAACGGCGCGCATCCATGGTTCGACGCTGAAAGCTGAGGCGCAGGTCCACGTTCGCGAGATCGCAGGTCCGAATGTCCGAATCGTTGTGGAGGCATTTGACGGACCCTATCGCGCGCTATTAAATGAAGAAGACGGGCTCGTGATCGTTCGCGTAAATGCGAGACATCCGTCTTTGCGTCGCTACTTTGGCGCGGAACCAACCTTTTCGGGTCAGGAGTCGTTGGCCGCTCGACTCATGAAGGCTGAGGTAGTCGCCGACGAGGCGGTGCGTAGTATGCAGCGAAAGCGTGCAGAAAAGCTAGGTTCCGAAGAGCTCGACGTTGAGCGTCTCTACGCTCAACGCGTCGCCATGTTAAGCGAACTACTACCGCAGCTTCATGCGACTCAGGTGCCGGACGTAGAACTTCGTGGGCAAGCGGCGCAGGCGAAGTCTGCTTGATGTAGTGCAGACAAAGGCGCGAGTTTCGGTTAACCAGGCTGCTCAGTGGCCTCGTCGTTCTTTTGAAATTGGGCAAGAACAGCGGCCTGAGCATCGGGAACGTTTGAATGCATATAGTATCTGCGGTATTTTACGTTAACACTTTCAGGATACGCGGGAAAGCCCTCAAGCTCATCGTCTTTGTCACGCGCGTCGAAACAACATAATATAGCGAGCCCCGCTTTTGTCGCATGCCGATATGCCACGGCCTGCTGTACGCCATCGCGAGCGTGGTCGAGGTTTTGCTTTGCATACCAACGCGTTGCGCCGGCGGGTGGAAACCGTGACCTAAGCACTTTTAGCTCGATGATGCAAGACTTAAACGGTACCCCGAGCCCCGGAGTCTGGACGTGGATGTCGACACGCCCCAATTCGGTGCCGTGCTCGGCTATTATGTTGTTTGTATGAAGAACCGCGTACATAAGATATAGTACAAGAAGTGATTGAATGCGGAGCTCACACTTCGGTAGTGGTATCCTAGTAGCCGTGTCAAGCCATGGATGCGCAGCTGACAGGGGTGTGAAGGTATAGAGCTCGTGGAACTGCGCGAGAGATGCAAGAAACTCTTCTTCGCTCCAATCCCGCAGAGGAGCCTCGATGACGGAAAAAGTTGAGCTGGCACTCCCGTTGACTCCATCAAAGCAGACTGTTACATCACGCTGGTCTGGATTCAATATCACGCACAACCGAGACCCCCACCCGTAGCCGTCGATCGCTGCGTAGAACGATTGTGTGTTCGCTGCAGCTTGGCGAAACATATGTCCTTCGCGAAGATTCTCCCCGACCAGTAAAACGTTGCCGCCGAGCGCGATAGATAGGTCAGACGCTATTTGTCGTAACTGCTGTGCATCAGCGGGGCATTCGGTGCGTGGCGCCTCTGAGAAAATGAAGGCTGCTAGTTCGGCAGTCAAAGTGCCTCGCTCGTCGTGATATTTGTACCAGCGGCGGGCGTAGTCGACGGCGGCACGAAAAAAACGAGTTGGCTGCTCTGCGTCCTCCTTTGGAAGCAGCGGTAGCGCATCGGCGATGAATTGATCCAGGTCCTTCACGATCTAGAGCAATGAGACCGCTGATGATGATCGAACTTTATCTAAGTAGCGCATATAGAGATGGACGGAGTCGCGGCCACTCGGGGTAAGAATTGACGAGGCATCGCGGAAGCGATCAACTAACCTTAGCGTTTCCGTTGCACCGGACAAGTCAACGAGGGAATATGGCGCCATACTCGGATCAGAAAAGGTTAGGTCGACAGCGCTTAGAGGAATACCGCGCTCGCGTTTTACATCAGCATACGCCGAAACCACTTCTGAGACGAACTGACTGCTGCGAATCTCGCGGAATGACGAAACAAAGGCCAAGCCGGCCCGAGATAGTGTGTAGTCCGCCGAGAATTGGATGCCATCTTCTGACGTCCGCCATTGTATGCTCTTAGCTTCTGCTAAACCTTGACAGCATAACCGATCGAGATCCCATTGAAAGTCTGGATACGATGGCCCTTGGTCTCTCCGAATGAGTGTCGGTAATGGAGGCGTTAAGTTATATACGCGCGACAGGCTGTTCGCGAGATAGGCTACCTCATGGAGTCCGGACTTGGGTATCGGCGATAATCCGTACCGTTCGCACGCCGCAAGCAGCTGCAACACCCAGAGCCTGCGAAAAGCGATTAAAAATGGATTACTCAAGTGCCGCTCGCATCGCGGCTCTGTATTCCGCCCGATATCTAGTCTCGTTCTCCTTGAGCGCAGCAGTTTTTGCAGCGATGTCGAGCAGGTTAATGAGTCTCCGCTCAATCGATGCCGATGTGCGGGCGCGAGGGGCCTTAAGTAGCTCGGGCAGCATCGGGCCGTTCACGAGATTTGTGGTTGACACGACAACATTGCGATGGCCGGCCCTATATGCAAAAAGGCGAAGTAACTTGCCAAAGCGCTTGGCAAAGACGGCATCCAGGCTCGCCTCCGGTGTCTCGATGACAATCATTCCGTCAGTACGGTCTGCTGTGGCCTCATCGATGAGCGCCATGCGAAATGCGAGGTCAATAAATTCGGCCTGCGACTCGGAGACGTCCGACCGCTGCTTTCTCTCGTGAGGATCAACGAATACTCCGGATGTCATCAAGATCGAAAAGCGGGGAAACGCCGCCCAATTGGCCTCTTGTCCAATTCGACGCTCGTCGGCACTATACCCAAGGGTGCAGCGCTCCGCCATCAGATCTCGGGCAATAATCTCGAAACGTCGACGGAGCGATGCGCTTAGTGAGCGTATGCGTTTCTCCTGGCTGCGGACGTGCTTGTCATAAGCCTCGAACAGGCGCTGAAGGTCTGCTTTAGACGCCGCTAGCTCGTCGACCAAGACGCGATATTGTTTTGTTATTTCCGATGAGCTTTCGTTCCGCTGAATAACGCTCCGGTGGACGCGAAGTTCGAGTCGCCGCGATTCGATTTCGGCCGCTACCTGGGCGCGCTGCGCGACAAGCGAATCGTATTGACCCTGTAGTTCCTGCTGGCGCTCAAGCTGGGCGTGCAAACTCTCCTCAGCACTTGTCAATTCGGCTCGTGTAGTTTCTAGAGCAGGAACGCCGTTTCGGGCCTTCGACACATTGAACTCTTGTTCGCTTGGTTTACTTTCGCAAACCGGGCACATGCCTCGCTGAATGCGTTTGTCGTATGTACGACCAATTTGGTTGGACTGGCTGCCGCAAACAAGGCAGCCTACGCCTGTTGCGAGATCGACAAACGTAAGCCTAGCGGTATCGTGCAGTTTCGGAAAACTTCGAACGATCGCCACACCTTGCTGCGTCTCATACGTTCTTCGTAATTCCTCAACTCGACTGCGCTGGAGTTCCGCCGATAAAGTTACGGACTTCCGTCCATCGATTACCTCCGCGAGCTGCGTGAGCGCGTCTGCTTCCTGCTGCTCGAGATCGTCGATCTCGTTAGCAAGGATTGTGATGCTGCCTTCGGCCTCGCGCGCCATTTCCGCGCCCGGTAGCGCGGTGTACTGTCGATCGATGCGCCGGAAGGCGGTCCGGTCATTGCGGTATTGGCTGTCGGCAGCCAAGTAAAGATCCTGGGCCTTGCTAGTGGCAGCGGCCGCCGCGGGGTCTGAGAATAGAATGCGCAAGAGTTCGAACTGAGCGCGTCCGTTCCACACGAGCTCGAAGAGATCTTCGAGAAAGAAAATTAGATAAAGGCAAAGCGCCCAA
>JAOAPP010000834.1 GCA_025462985.1 Bryobacterales bacterium
ACTACTTCGGGTGGCGATACGCGTTCCGGGGTCGGACGCGTCGTTGGGGCGCGTTGACTCACGATGAACAGGTCGCCCGCAACCCGGCCAGGGCCGGTGTGCACGACGGGTCGTCACCTCGGCGGAACTACTGGCCGGAGTAGCCAATCGTTCTGCATGAGAAGGGCCGCTATCCGTCGAAGGTCGGGTGACCGGCTCCTTCGCCGTTTGGGACCCAGGCGCTAGCCGTGTTCGCGCCCCGGCAGCGCGGAGCCCTTAAGGAAGGCCTCGTACGCCGCGCGGGCGTCCTCGTCGATTGTTGGCTGCGCGCTGCTGTACCGAGCGTCGGTCCGATTGCGCTTGGGACCTGAGATCCAGAACAACTCTTTCGTTTCAACGTCGTAGAAGTTGGCGTCGAAGGACTGCCAGCGCGCGAGGGTCCGATCGTGCCAATACGCGGTTTGCCAGGTCTTCGAGAAGCGCACGTTGCTAATCCACGCCGGACCTTGATCGAGGCCGTACCCGGTCTTCAGCTGCACGTACATCACTCTCGTGGCCACGCCGGCACGGTATCCGTGCTGTCCAACGCGAATCGCTGAGGTCCGGCCCTGCCGTCTGCCTCGGCCTAGCCTGTTCAGCGTGCGCTCCCTGCTGCTCGCAATCATCGTCGCGATGCTCGTCGCCGGATGCGGTGACTCAAAGCCAACGAGTCCGCCCGGCGGGATCGGGCATCGCGTGTGCCAGCAGAGGCTGCCCTTCCCAGGCGAGTCGCCTCCACCCACGCCTGCGTGCAGCACGCCCAAGTAGGCCGGCAAGCGCCAAGAGCATCCCTACCGTCTGGTTCGCGGCAACACGATCTGTGACAGTTGTGACATGAGACAGGTCCCTTCAGCGATACCTGGCGCTCGGTCGCGTAAGTGGCCAAACCGCCGTGGCTGGGACCCGCTTGGCTACGTCAGGGTGCGGCAGTTGAGCGACCCGAAGTGGCATCGTGACCCTGTTTGAGTTCTCGACCAGATCTCCTGGGCGAAGCGGTTCGCGGGAACGGCGGAGTTGCGGTCGTTGCTGGACGTGGCCGAGCGCCGGACCCGCCTTTATGCGAGCGCAGGTCGTCCGGTCTGGGAGGACGACCAAACCGCTCGGGCGAGGCGTGATGCCGAGTGGGACGAAGTGCTGGAGGCCATCGACATGTTCCTCATTGCGTTACAGGCCAAGCACCTGCGTGAAGTCGATGAAGCGGGGGCTTCTGGCCGCTCCACCAACTACTGAGAAATGATGCCGCTACTGATGCCGCCTGACCGAGCCAGGGGGTGAGACAGGGACGGCTACCGGCGCGAGACGGGGCGGTCCACGGCTTGCTTCCGACTCCTCGCAGAGGGCGCTCCTTCGCGGCGATCGGTCCATGGGACTGGGTCCGTGACGCTCGCGGCCAGCCGGCGCGTTTCGCCGCGGTGGTGCCGGTGAGAACGAGATCATGATCTTGCCGAACCTGCCGTTGTGGGCGTCTCTGACGGTCTTCGGTCTGTGCGCCGGCGCGATCTGGGTGGCGGGGGTGTTCCTGTCGAACTACACCGACGTCCTGTCGGACCGGTTTCACCTCGGCGCGGCCCTCGGCGGGTTGGTACTGCTGGCGGTGGCCACCAACCTGCCCGAGATCGCGATCACCGTCGTGGCGGCGCTCAACGGGCAGGTTGACGTCGCTGTCAGCAACATCCTCGGTGGGATCGCGATCCAGACGGTCGTCCTGGTCGCGCTGGATGCGTTCGGCGTCCGCGTTCGGCGCCCCCTGACCTACCAGGCGGCAAGCCTGCTGCTCGTCCTCGAAGGTGCGGTCGTCGTCGCGGTGCTCGCCGTCGTCGTCATGGGCGCGCAGCTCCCGAAGGGCGCGATCGCATTCCGGCTGAGCCCAGACGTCATCGCCATCGCGGTCATTTGGGTCTTAGGGCTGCTCCTCACCCGGCGCGCGGCGACGCTCCCATGGCAGGACAACGGGAACGCGCCCGACTCGCAACCGGAGCCACGCGGGCACTCGGCGAAGAAGCGCGCGGCGGCCGCGACGAAGAACGGCATCGGCACCGGCCGAGCGGTCACGGTCTTCGGCGCGGCCGCTCTTGTCACCCTCATCGCCGGGGCGCTGCTCGAGGAGAGCGGGAGCCAGGCCGCCGACCACCTCGGCCTGTCAGGGGTCATGTTCGGGGCAACCGTTCTGGCGGCTGCCACCTCTCTCCCGGAGCTCTCGACCGGGCTCACGGCCGTCCGCAGCGGCGACTACCAGCTCGCGTTCGGCGACATCTTCGGCGGCAATGCGTTCCTGCCGGTGCTGCTGTTGCTCGCGACGGTCGTCAGTGGCAAGGCGATCCTGCCGAACGCGCACAACAGCGACCTCTACCTCACGGCACTCGGCGCTCTGCTGACGATCATCTACATGGCCGGGTTGCTGTTCCGGCCGGCGCACCAGCACGCGCGACTCGGCATCGACAGCATCGCCGTGCTGGCCGCGTACGCACTTGGGGTCGTAGGCCTGACCTTCCTACCGTCCTGAGGGAGGCTCCCGTTGACTGGAGCCTTCCAGCTGGTCAGTAGTCGACGCCCTCCGCGTAGCGCTGGGCAAGCGCTTCCAACACTCATGACGCGACCAACGCGAAGGACCGACAGCTGCCGCGGGCCTCCTGCCAGCTCTGAGGACGTGCTTTCAGGTCAGGTAGAACGCTGGGCGGTCCTCCAGCTGCGCCCTCAGGGTTCGACCGTTGAGGCTGTCGGCCACCGTGGGGGCCAGG
>JAOAPP010000293.1 GCA_025462985.1 Bryobacterales bacterium
TTCTTTCTGCCGCCGCTATTCCGGCTATTCGTGGAGCCATCTTCCTATTTGCGTTTTGCAGTCTTTCTTGGGGCGAACCTGCTGGTCACGGGAGTCATAGAAATCGGACGTCGCGTCGAGGAATCCCGCAGCAGCGAACGTAAGCAAGCTGAGAGCGCGTTGCGCAAAAGCGAGTCCTACCTGGCGGAAGCGCAGAAGCTAAGCCATACAGGTAGTTGGGTCTGGGACGTTA
This sequence comes from Bryobacterales bacterium, assembly GCA_025462985.1. Taxonomy (GTDB): domain Bacteria; phylum Acidobacteriota; class Terriglobia; order Bryobacterales; family Bryobacteraceae; genus Bog-105. The sequence goes on from JAOAPP010000293.1 coordinate 233, forward strand.
ATAGCCAAGAGACCGTCTATTGGTCCGCAGAAATGTTCCGGATATATGAGCGTGATCCATCACCGGGGCCTCCTTCCACCCGGGAACTCAAGGCCCTCCATGCTCCCCAAGACTGGGTCGAGTTGAAGGAATCAGCCGAACGGTCAGTTCGGGAGAAAGTCGACGTCGATTATACTTTTCGGTTCGTTTCTCCGAACGGATCGTCGAAGCACATTCGTATCGTGGGTCATCCCGTAATGAATGCCGCGGGCGAGGTTTTCGAACTTTTCGGTACAGCAATCGATATCACGGAGCAGCATGACACAAGAGCGGCTTTGGAAAAAGCGTTCGCTGATTTAAAGAAATCGGAAGATCAACTTCGAGAGATTATCAACACGATACCCACGCTGGCATGGTCCGCTTGTCCGGACGGCTCCGCTGAATTCTTCAACCGGCGCTGGCTGGATTATACGGGCCTTTCCGCAGACCAGGCGCGAGATTGGGGCTGGAAGGTTGTGGCTCATCCGGACGACGTGAACGCCTTGGTGGACTATTGGCGGTCCATCTTGGCTTCCGGCGAGCCGGGCGAGATCGAAGCACGCCTGCGCCGGTTCGACGGAAAATATCGCTGGTTCCTTTTTCGCAGCAGTCCTTTGCGCGAGGAATCAGGAAAAGTTGTCAAATGGTACGGAACGAATACCGATATTGAAGATCGAAGGCGAGCTGAGGAAGCCCTGCGGGCGAGGGAGCGTGATCTCGGCTTAATCATCGAGACCATACCCGCTCTGGTGTGGTGCGCGGCTCCAGACGGCGAGCTCACTTACGTGAATCGGCGCATACAGGAGTACACCGGCACAACTCTTGACTCACTGGCGCAGAGCGGCTGGGTCAATTTCCTCCACCCGGACGACGTCGACCCGACGTTGCGCGCATGGTCCCGTGCGGTCGCTACTGGCCAACCGCACGAGATCCAATACCGGCTCCGCCGGTCCGACGGCGCATACCGGTGGTTCCACGTGCTCGGTCAGCTGGTGCGTGACAGTGAAGGCCACACGACTCGCTGGTATGGTTTGCTGATCGATATCGATGATCGGAAAAACATGGAGGAAGCTCTGCGCAGCACTCAGACGCGGCTGTCGCGAGCGACGCAGATTGCGACCGTTGGCGAATTCGCTGCGTCCATCGCGCATGAAATCAACCAGCCCCTGGCCGCGGTGGTAGCGAATGGCCACGCCTGCCTGCGCTGGCTTTCGGCCAAACCGCCTAGCCTGTCCAAGGCGCACGAGGCCGCCGAAAGGATTGTTCGTGACGGCAAGGAGGCGGGAGAGATAGTGCGACGCATCCGGGCGCTTTTCAAGCGGGCTGCTCTCGACGAAGTCGTGCTCGACCTGAACGAGATCATCGGCGAAGTGCTCCGCATACTGGATGGCGAAACAAGGAAGAGGCGCGTTGCGGTCGAAACTGACTTGCAAGAAGGCTTGGCACGTGTGGCTGGCGATCGCTTACAGTTGCAGCAAGTGATTTTCAACCTACTCCTCAACGGGCTCGAGGCTATGGATCCGGTGATTGATCGCCCCAAAAAACTCTTTATCCGTTCGAAAGGACATTCACAGGAAACGATCCTCATTGAGATACGGGATTACGGCGTCGGTCTGCAGGATCCTGAGAAAGTCTTCGAAGCCTTCTTCACCACGAAAGAGAATGGCATGGGGATGGGTTTAGCTATTTGCCGCTCGATTATCGAAGCGCATCACGGCCGCCTGTGGGCTACGTGCGGTGAAGAAGCGGGTGCAAGCTTCTGCTTTACTCTTCCGATTCAACCCAGTGCAGCGCTATGAACTCCGATAACCCCATTGTCTTCGTAGTGGATGACGACTACCGTGTACGGGAAGCGCTGTCCAGCCTCATTTCCTCGGTGAGACTTCGCGTAGCCGCGTTTGGCTCTGCCGCGGAGTTCCTGCAATCCGAGAAGCCAGACGCGCCCGCGTGTCTGGTCCTCGATCTGGAACTTCCGGACATCGGCGGCCTCGAACTCCAGCAGGAGTTGGCAGCCGGAGATGCACCGCCGATCGTTTTCATTACCGGTCATGGTGATATCCCTTCTTCGGTTCGCGCCATGAAGGCTGGGGCAATTGAGTTCCTATCAAAACCATTCAGCGAGCAAGAGTTGCTAGGCGCAATTGATACTGCGATTGCTGTTGATCGAGCAGCGCGGCAAAAGAGATCGGAACTCGCCGAACTGCAGAGGCATTACAACCTTCTTACTCCTCGCGAACGGGAAGTCCTTCCCTTCGTGGTGGCGGGCTTCGCGAACAAGCAGACCGCCGGCGACCTTGGCACCAGCGAGATCACCATAGGGGTTCATCGGGGCCAGATCATGCGAAAGATGGGCGCTCGATCGCTGGCGGAACTGGTTAGAATGGCCGACAAACTCGGAATCGCCCGCGCTACTGCATAAATAAACGTATAATAGCGGCCCTCCGATTTCTACCGTTATCATCGAATCGTATCTGGAGATGCTCTCGGTAATGGCAGACGCTACAAGACATGTCGTGGTGGGAGTGGACGACGATTTTCGAGTTCGCGAGTCCATAGAGAGCCTGGTGGAATCAGCCGGGTATGCACCTCGAGTGTTCGCCTCCGCTGAGGAGTTCCTACAGTCCGGGACGCTTGCCGGCGCGACTTGCCTAATTACAGACGTTCGGATGCGTGG
>JAOAPP010000349.1 GCA_025462985.1 Bryobacterales bacterium
CGTCGCGCCACCCGGAATGCCGACCGCGGGCGTGATGACACCCGAGCAGCAACGCGTACTCCAGGAGCAAGAGTTGGCACGCACCAGCCATCTCTTCGCGACGACGAATACGGCACCCTCGGTAGCGACGCCGGCACCAGCAAACTTACCAACTCCTACGCAGCCACAGGCTAGCGCATCCGATACCTCTGGAGACCATAAGCTGGCATTTTTGAATCAAGCGTCAGATCGCCAGACGCAAAGTCCCGATCGTCTGTCAAACTTGGCAAGCTCCGATGTCATTCTCGCGGGTTCAATCATCCCGGCGGCGCTGATAACCGGACTGCGCTCCGATCTGCCGGGTGAAATCACGGCACAGGTCACCCAGAATGTATTCGACACGCCGACAGGCAAGATTCTCCTCATTCCGCAGGGCGCGAAGCTCGTCGGCCGGTACGATGCGCAGATCACGTTTGGTCAATCCCGAGCTTTGTTGGTCTGGAATCGCCTCATCCTGCCCAACGGCAAGTCGATCATCCTTGAGCGCCAGCCAGGTACGGACACCGAAGGTTATGCTGGCCTGGAGGACGAGGTCGACAATCACTGGGGATTGCTATTTGAGGCGGCAATTCTGTCGACAGTCCTCAGCGTTGGTTCGGAAGCGGGAACAAGCGATAGCGAAAACAATCTCGCCCAGGCGATCCGGCAAGGCGCGTCGCAGAGCTTCAATCAAACGGGCGAACAAGTGGTCGGCCGGTCGCTGAACGTTCAGCCCACGATCACGATCCGGCCGGGCTTTCCCGTAAATGTGCTCGTGACGCACGATCTTGTTCTCGAACCCTGTAGCGGTTGAGGGAGTGAGACATGGCTAGACTTAGACTCGGCGTGATCGAAAGCGATAAGCCGGTAAAACTCGCTATCGAGCTGCCGGCGTCCATACACCGCGACCTCGTGGCCTATGCCGAGGCCCACGCTAGGGAAACTAGCCAACACCCGTTGGAGGTTTCCAAATTGATTGCGCCGATGCTGGAACGATTCATGGCAACAGACCGCGGTTTTGCACGCACACGTCGAGAGATGAGAGAATCAAATAAATCCTCTGGCGCGTGACTCATCTCGCATAAATGCGATGAAACGTCCGATAGCTGGACTGTCGGCTTGCCGGTTCCAGGCGAGATGGACATGGAAGGACGCGTTGGCTTCGGCTATCGGATAAAACGTTACACCCGGTACGGTCAACTCACCTATATTGCATGGCACGATAGCCACCCCAAAACCCGCACCCACCAATCCTAGAATTGAAAGCTGGCTTGCTTTGTGGATCTGAAATCGAGCGCCTGACGCAAGCAAATCCTGAAAGAACCCTCGCTGCGAGTGGCTGTCGTCCCAGCCCTGCACCAAAACAGTTTCCTTGACGAACGAGAGCCAGTTCACAGTTGAAAGACTTCCGAAGCGATGCCCTTCCGGAACAGCTACGCAAAATTGCTCCTTGTAAATTGGAAACTCGTCGGCGTGAGGCCACAGGCTAAAGCTCTGGACAAATACCGCATCAAGATTACGGCTGATAATCGCTCCGGCCATATCGTTATCGCTCAATTCAGAGATGACGAGATTTACAGCCGGATGAACGAATCGCCACGCTATTAACAGTCCGCGCAAAGGTTCACCCACGAGCGGTATGCGGATTCCAAGCCTCACCTCGCCAGCGGCTCCCGTACCATTGCGATGTCCGATCGCTTTTATGGTTTCGATTTCGATCTGCACTTTGCGCGCTTGTCGGACGATATCTTTTCCGCCCTCGGTCAAACGGACGCCTGATGAACTGCGCTCGAATATAGAAAAGCCGAGTTCATCCTCGAGTTGGGAAATTCTTCGACTCAAAGAGGACACGTTGAGGCCCAGCAATCGGGCAGCCTCAGAGAGGCCGCCACATCCGGCTATCACACACAGATATTGAAGATCGACCAACTCCATCGCATATGCATCGCCGCCTGCACGAACTGACGGTCTCGTTCCAAATGGTTGCTCTGCGCAGCTTCCGGCATTGTCGCGTGTCCGGTGCCGATATTGCGAGCGCGAGGTCCAAAGACAATTCAATAATCTTTGGCAGGCCTAAAGCCATGCGCGAGGATCGGGGACGCTTCGTAACGGCGCGGCGATCCCACGAATACAAGAACGATCTTGCGACCGGCTGTATCTTCGGCGTTCTAACGGCTTGGCGCACGGTCTTCTGCTCGGAACGAAACTACCATAGCGGCCGACTGTAGGTTCCACTTAAGCCAAATTGTTGGGTACGTAAGCAGAATTGAATCGCGCCAGCAGTCGCTTGCGTCCTACTACCAATTTTGCAATCCATAGGTCCCCGTAGCATGACCGCCTTCGACCTTCACCGTTTTAACGCGGCGCTGGGCGCTGAAATCAGCGGCCTCGACCTGTCTGCGCCAATCGATGATGAAACCTTCGCGCAAGTCCGCCGCGCCTTATTGGAAAGCAACGGCCTGCTGGTCTTTCGCGATCAACGCATAACGCCGGAAGACCAGATTGCATTCAGCCGCCGGTTCGGGCCGCTGATGGTGCACGTGCTGCATCAGTATTCTCTGACGGGGCATCCCGAAATCCTTAGAGTTTCCAACGTCATCGAGAATGGCGTGCCAATCGGTCTGGGCGACGCTGGCCGGTACTGGCACTCCGATCTCTCCTATACGCAGGAACCCAGTCT
>JAOAPP010000363.1 GCA_025462985.1 Bryobacterales bacterium
AATTGCTCGAATCGCCGAAGTGGATCGACGTGGACAGCGGTTCGGCGACGATTCAGACCGTGCTTCCGAGGGCGGGTGTCTCTTTGGTCGAGCTGACCTGGGACCGGTAGGCTTCGTCGAGCACTTCCACGACGTGAGCCACACGCTGACCCGCGCCATAAAGCCGCGCGCCGGCTTCGAGCTGCAGCATGCAGCCGGGGTTTGCCGTGGCGATAACGGAGGCTTTAGTCAGGCTCACGGATGCCATTTTGCTTCGAAGAATGTCCATCGCCATTTCGTTCTGGACGATGTTGTACACCCCGGCACTGCCGCAGCATATATCCGCCTTCGGCATCTCGCGATAGGTGATGCCGGGGACCTGCTTGAGCAATTTGCGTGGCGCGTCCTTGATCTTTTGACCATGTGCCAGGTGGCAGGAGTCCTGGTAGGTGACAACCGCATCGAGCGAGCCCATGTTCGGGTTCAGATCGATCGAGGCCAGAAACTCCGTCACGTCCTTCATCAAGGACGTGAAGCGAATGGCCTTATCCCGATACGCGACATCGCCCGCCAGCAGTTCGTCGTACTCTTTCAACGTTGAGCCGCAGCCCGCAGCATTGGTGATGATCGCGTCGAAGTTTCCGCCTTCGATGGCATCGATGTTGTTGCGTGCCAATTTTTGCGCTTCCTCGGCGAGTCCCGAATGAAGGTGCAGAGCGCCGCAGCAGTTTTGAGCGGCAGGAATCACCACTTCGCAGCCGTTCTGCTGGAGCACGCGGACGGTTGCCTCATTCAGGCGTGCGAAAGTGATATTCGCGATACAGCCAGCGAGGAAGGCCACGCGATAGCGGCGTTCTCCAAGAGGGGGAAACGTGCGGCCGATTTTGTTGTAAAAGAAGGGAACCTGGGCTGTAGGCGAGAGAGCTTCGATGCCCGCGAGTTTGCTCCAGATGTTGAGGATGCCGCTGGAGCGAACCAGCTTTTGCAGGCCGGAAGCCTGGTATGCGTAGAGCCCCGCTCCTGCGATTTGCAGCGCAGTGCGGGAAGGCAGCAGACCGCGGAAAATGAAGCGGCGGAAAAGGCGATTGCTGAGCGACCGTGGCCTCTGTTTCTCAAGAGCAGCGCGGGCGCCCTCGATCAATCGACCGTAAGGAACTCCCGAAGGGCAGGCTGTTTCGCAGCCGCGGCAAGCGAGGCAAAGATCCAGATGCTGAATGTATTCGGGCGTGACGGGTGCGCCGTTCTTGACGGCGTTCATCTGGTAGATGCGGCCGCGAGGCGAATCCATCTCGACCCCGAGCTGACGATACGTAGGGCAGGCGTTCAGGCAGAGACCGCAGTGTACGCACTTGTCCAGATCGCTTTGGGCGGGGCCGGTACCGAGCTCATGCAGGACAGGAAGAAGATCAGATACGGCCATACAGACGGGACGGATTCAACAAAGATCCGGGATCGAACATGAATTTTACCTTCTTCATCATGTCAAACGCGTTATCGCGGGAAGGGGACGCCGGCCCGTACCATAGCTGCTTGGAGCGGCGAATCTCGTCCGCGGCGAACTCGACGACAACCGTCCAGCCTTCTTCGGAGGCGGCCTTGAGAATGGGAGCTACGGCGTCCCACGACGAAACATAGATGTATGTGACGCCTGAAGCGGCGCGTGTGATGCTCGGGCCGGAGACGAGGCGGAGAAGTGAGGGTAGCTCCTTGACTGTAGTGGAAACGCGGAGAACAATGCCGTCCTGGCGCTGAAAGAACTCGGGCGTGAACTCGCGGATCGAATTCCAGCAATCCTGTTCGGTCTGGCCAGTCAATGTCTCGTCTGCATTCAGATCCCGGGCATAGCGGGCCAGCACCGTTGCGCTCCCGGCAGCGCGCACAAGGAGCAGAAAACCTCCGCGGTCCAGCTGTGCAGCAGCTGCGGGCGAAAGCAGATCGAGAGAGAGCGGCTGCAGATTGCTGCCCGAGATAGCATCCCGTTTCTCGAGAATGGATTGGAGGCTGGGCGAGCTAAACAGAAACGTTCGAAACTCCTCGGGTACCGCGTGAACACGAAAGTTGACGCTGGCGATTGCCGCGAGGGTGCCGAAGCTGCCTATCATCAGCTTGCCCATGTCGAGGCCCGCAACGTTTTTGACGACCATGCCTCCGGAACTGACGAGTTTGCCTTCGAGAGTCGCAAATGTGAGGCCGATGATGAGGTCACGTGCCGTTCCAAAACCACGCCGGAGCGGGCCGCTGGTGTTCGAAGCGACCACGCCGCCGATTGTGGACTCGCCCGAAAAGGGCGGATCGAGCGCGACCATTTGGCCGTTTCGCGCGAGCAGCGATTGCAGTTCCGCGAAGGGCATGCCGGCCTCGACGCTCACGGTGAGGTCGCCCGGCTCGTACTGACGAACCTTGCGCAGGTGCGTTGTGGAGATATGAATGGGGTCATCAAGCAGCGGGCCGGCCATCAGGCGTTTGCTGTTATTCCCAAATAGAGCAATGGGTTGGCGGTGCGCGGCGGCGCTGCCTAATACGCCGGCCAGTTCCTCGGCTGACGACGGCAAGAGATCGGACATGTCCCCTTATTTTGCATGATGAACCGGGTTTATTCGGAAAACTGTTAAAAGAGTAAGTGTTCACAGTTGCGGCACAGAGTGGAAAAAGAGAGAAGAAAATTTGGATCATAAAGCTGAAATAGCCATTATTGGGGGCAGTGGTCTTTACTCGATGCCGGGATTTGAGGCGCACGCGGAGGTGACGCTCAAAACCCCGTTTGGACCGCCTTCGGACGCCTACATGGTGGGCACGCTCGAGGGTAGGGAAGTGGCGTTTCTCGCCCGCCATGCGCGAGGACATCGGATTTCGCCTTCGGAGCTGAACTTTCGCGCCAATATCTACGGGATGAAGATGCTTGGGGTAGAGCGGATCATTTCGCTCAGTGCTGTTGGTTCCCTCAAAGAGGAGCACAAGCCGCTGGATTTCGTGATTCCAGATCAGTTTTTCGATCGGACGCGCGGACGGGTTTCGACATTCTTCGGGAACGGCGTAGTGGCGCATATCGGCTTCGCGGATCCGGTCTGTCCGCAGGTCGCACCCCTGGCGCACAAATCAGCGCAGGAGCTTGCAGTCCCCAGCAAGCTGGGAGGCACTTATCTGTGCATGGAAGGTCCGGCGTTTTCGACGCGCGCAGAGTCGAATGTGTATCGCAGCTGGGGCATGGACGTGATCGGCATGACCAACCTGCAGGAAGCGAAGCTGGCGCGCGAAGCGGAGATCTGCTACACAACCATCGCGATGGTGACCGATTATGACTGCTGGCACGAAGAGCATGACGCTGTCACGGTCGAACAGATTATCGATAATTTGATGAAGAATGCAGCGAACGCGTGCAAGCTGGTAGGGCACCTGGTGGCACGTCTTCCGAAAGAACGGACCTGTAAATGCGGTTCGGCATTGAAGCACGCTCTGATTACCGATCGAGCGACCATTCCGCACAGCGTCAAGAAGGAATTGAGGTTGTTGCTTGGTAAGTATCTCGGCGACTGAACTTGCGACCGAGATACTCGACGCCTGCCTGCGAGATGGGACATGGCCGGCACGGGTGCTTGACGCCTTAGTGGACCGCGCTCTTGACGAGGACGATCCCTTCTTAGCCATGGCGGCGACTCGCGCGATGTTCGGCATACTGATCGAAAGGCTGGGCGATCTTTTCGAGCCTTCGCTGTGCGAGGTGTACGCGCGGCTCTTCTCACATGTGATTGCGCGAGCGCTTCCGGACTACGATGCGCAAGACTTGCTGGTCAGGTATGGGCGGGTGCGACAGGTGCGGCGATTTTCTGGCGGGGAGATAGCACGAGTGTTTGTGCTCTCGCGCGTGACATTGGGCGCCGACATTGCTGTCACGAGCATTGCGCTGGACGCCGCGAAGAAGAGATTCCCGGACGCCGAGATTTGCCTGGTTGGGCCCGAGAAGAACGCGGCGATGTTTTCCGAAGACGAAGCGATCACTTCCATTCCCGTCGCTTACGGCCGGTCTAGCCTGTTGCGGGAGCGGCTCACTGCTGCGATGGAGCTTCAGAGCATCGTAGATGAACG
>JAOAPP010000489.1 GCA_025462985.1 Bryobacterales bacterium
AGGGTGTTTTTGCGCCAAATTTTCAATCGCTTGGTCGTAGGCTTCCGCCGCGCTCCTCATTTCGCGCAATAGGCGGACCAGACATTTGGCAGTCAGCGAGAACGACCTTAATACAGCGAGATCTTTCGTTGCTGGAACTGCAGACTGAATTTGCTGCCATCTTTGTTCCAGCTTCTGAAGACCACCGCAGCGATGCTGTTTGAGGAAGAGGTCCAGGGTGGAGCGACGCACGCATTACAGATCCTCCAACGTGGGCCAACGCTCCAGAAGATCGATGACCACCGCCGAATCGACATCGGCAAACTAATCGAGAATCTGCGGATAATACTGCTTGAGAACAGCGGTGGAGTCGGCGTTCACGAGAGTCGCTAGATTTACTGCCGATGCTTCGCATGAGCTGCGGACGCCCGTAGCCATCATGCGTACGACGGCGGAGGTTACGTGTGCGAATCCCCGAACGCCAGAGGAACACGACAACGCCTGGAACGTGATCCTCGCTCAGTCGGACCGCATGTTGCAATTCATAGACGATCTGCTAATGCTGGCACGCGCCGATTTAGATGAGAGTCCCTGCTGCCGGGAACTCATGGACGCAACGGCCGTTGTGCGTGATACCTGTGACGAGATGCAGGTCCTCGCAGAAGCCAAGGGCCTGAAGTTGAGCGTGCACACACCACCTGAGTGCACCATGTTCGGCGATCCTGAGGATCTGCGGAGAATTGTTCTGATCCTGCTCGACAATGCCATCAAATACACACAGGAGACCGGGCAGATTGTTGTGACATTGAGCATGGGAACCGCGACGGAGCGTCGAACCGTTGCCGTCAGCGTGGGCGATACCGGTATTGGTATTCCGAACGAGGATGTGCTACACATCTTCGACCGTTTCTATAGAGCAGCGAAGGATGGTTCAAGAGAAGCGGGGGGCGCTGGCTTGGGCTTAACGATTGCCCGATACTGAGCTGAACGACATGGCGGCCGCATCCAGGTTGAGAGCACGCCAGGGAAGGGCTCAACTTTCTATGTTTTCATGCCTGTTTCCTAACTCCGGGTTGCGGGTTCATGGATTCTTCAGAATGGACGAGCATCCTGCTGGTAAGGAGGGGGCTCGATGGTCCAACCGGTAGGTTCTTTCATCGGGGAGAGTCGATTTCGTGGGAGTCATCTCACCGTACGGCCTACACTTGAACTGCTTATGGTCGGACACTTGATGTGAGGGTCGCCCGGTCAAGTACAACGGCGGCATTGGATTGCATTGAATCGAAGTAATCGGTGAAGCGCCGTGGTTCGGGCGTGTGGCCGTAAGGTTTCAGGTTGTTGGCCCACCTATAGCCGATCGGCTGGTACCACAGTTCCGCTTCAATGGTGAAAGGTCCCGCCGCGGTCCCAACTGGCGCGGAATAGCGGACGCGATGACCGCCGCCAATAAAGTCCGAGTCGTTCAGCGCATCGCCGACGACTGCGATATCAGCTGACGCCGTCGACTTGTCAAAGCCGTCAGGTAACAGCCGATTGTCTTTCAGATACCGCACGCCGGCGAGAAGTCCGGTTGTCACATGGCCATTCCGGTCCCCCAGAATGGACTCATAAATCTCAACCTGGTCCGGGCTGCGAATCTCGCTGAAGTGCGGCTCATACCTGGAGGAATCGGCGTCATTGTCGTTGCCCACAATGGAGCCATCCGCCTTCAGCGCGCCGGATTCAAAAACGGCCTTTCCGCTGCCATCACGGACGGTCAAGTGAAGCCAAGCCCGTCGAGATGGAAAGGCGGTGGGGAGTTTATGACCGGACAGGTTTCGTATGACAATCTCCGCTCTAAGGCGGCCTGTTTGCGCTGATACATTTTCGATTGCCACGTTGGCGGATTGCGTGGCGAGGAACTTCGCCGTGGCCTCGGCGTTATCGGTTAGCTCTTTTGCCAGGGCTGCCACACCCAACTCTCCACGGTAACGGTTCAGCATTTGCAACATGAAGAAATTGCCACCCCGGAACGAGTGAAGCCGGGCGCCTTTGCGTTCCTCACCAAGGACACGCGAAATCTGAACGGGTCCGTTAATCTCAGGCATGTGGCAGTTCTGGCAGCTTTGCTTATTTCGGTAATCGCTGTGCAGCCATTCGGGATAGGGCATCTGCTCGGGCAGTTCTCCAATGGGTTTTCCGCCCGGGCCGCGCGCGGTAGTAATCAGCGTGTGGCAAGTGCCGCACAACTCGGATTCGCGGATGTGGTCCGCCTTTTCGGGCCGGTAGCCTTGGGTAGATGACCGCATGATGGTCTTCAATCCTCGTTGAACGTCAAAGGGGCCATACTCCGCATGTCTGCCGTCGGCGTCCGGCCCATGCACGACAAAACCGCCGTTATAGCTCTCGCGCGTACCCAGCTTATCTTTCGTAATCTGGTGACAAACAGAGCAGGAAACGCCGTCCGCGGCCTGGCGGTTTTCCGCGTCGCCAGTATTGAGAGGAAGATGCTTGAAGATCTCGCCCGTCTTGCCGCGCAGCTTCGCTTCATACCGTGTAATCGGCATGTGACAGATGGAGCATTCGTCTTCAATCTCGGGTTGAGCCTCGGGATGGTCGATAACCTCCCGCCGCGCACTTGCCTGCCAGTAAGGATCGTGCGAGGAGTTGGCCATGATGCTCGCGCGCCAATGAAAACCGATAGATACGTCCTCGCCTGAACCGTTCACGATGCTGTTATGACAGGCAAGGCAGCGGTCGGAGGTTTGAAACTGCGGCTGATTCTTCTTTGGCTGGATGCCGCTGGCGCCGAAGGCGATGCCGGTACTCAAGAGTGCCGCGGCCGCGAGCTTCCGAGTCAACACTATTTCCAGCCTTTCAGTAAGCTGCCGTCGAACCAATCCCACAGTACGTAGAACACGACTTGAATGGGTCGATTTGACGTGTTTGTGACCGGAATGCGAGTTCCAATATTGACACGGACATGCTGACGCTGGCTCAGCGTGACTTGAAACTGAGGCACGATATCCCAGTCGGGCGTTGTTTGAGGCAGGAAGTCCTTATTCGCGACCACCTCCATCATCGGTGTCCACATGCGCCCCACGCCATTAGACTGGCGAAACGTCTTGCCAAAGGCGGATCGCCAGAAGAGTGATCGTGGTGCTTTTAATGTATCGATCGGCTGGTCGGTTCCTGCTTGCAATTGCACGAAGCTTTCGCGAGGCAGTAATTGTGCAAAGGCGGCGAAGGTCTCAAATTGCGTGGTACCGGTCCCAAGTCCGTGCGTTGTACTGCCACTCGGGACAATGATTCCGCCGAACCCGCTCAGAATGGAACCCGTACGGAGGTTTGCAAACACCACGCGCTTCAGGCCGATCGTGGCGTCCCCGACGCCGCCATGCCAGAGTCCGGGAGCCGAACGGCTGAAGTCGATGGGAGCATCAATTTCCAACTGATTGCGAGCTCCAAATGTATTTTCGGAGATGATGTCGTTCGTGACGCCCGGTGTGCCCTGAGCGTTAACCCTTGAAGTAATGATGACCTCGTTCTCCGGAAAGGCCTTTTCGGTGAACTGCGGGAGAGGCAAATTAAACTCTCCGCGTGGCCAGATCTTATCGGTGCAAAACCCTCGCAGATACTGGACTACCTGATCACGTTGTTTCGAGTTTAACGCGTCGCCGAAGGCCGGCATAATTCGTGATAAGCCTCGGCCGGCGCCTCCATCGCGGACCGTCGCCTTCCAGTCCTTATCGAGTTCAGGCGTAGTCTGGGAGCATTGCGTGAAGTCGGGAAAAGTCTTGGGCTTCTGAAACCCAACGGTTGTGTCGGGCATGCCTTTCCCGTCTGGACCATGGCAGGCTACACAGGCAGCCTGGTAAATTTCTGCGCCGGTATTAAGTTTCGGCTTGACCGAAGTGGCGTCTTGAGCCATTGCCCACGCCGCCACCAACAAGAGAGCAACAAACAGAAGCCCACGGTTCGGATGCAAGCTCGAATGAGCAAAGCGTGTCTTCATGACGAGAATATCAGCGCAGATCGTCGGAGCAGTGGCTGTTCTCAGTGTGCCTGGATCCCGCCATTACAAGGCTCTTCCGAATACAGCAGACTAGAAGGGCTCAAATTACTCGCTTGCTAGCCGTGGGACGGCTCCCTTTCCTCATGCCCGATAACGCTAAGGCGCCTTTGGCGGAGGCTTATACACATCCGTGAGAGTTTTCAGGAAAGCGATAATCTCGTCCTCTTCGTTGTCCGACAAACCGAGCTTACCAATTGTCATATTCAGATTCTTCGGGTCTTCTGATATCGGCCAGCAAGTTACTTTCTCCACCGTTCCTGCCGGGCAGTGCTCCAGGGGGGTC
>JAOAPP010000382.1 GCA_025462985.1 Bryobacterales bacterium
ATGTGGTTCCAGGATCTGTTCAACTACGACTTCCGCCGCACGGAACAGTGCATTATTCCGTATGCGACGCAGGAAGGCGAGATCTCGTTCTGTGCATACAACACCGGTGTGGGTTGGAGAAACATCATCGAGAAGATGCATATGACCGCGACGCTCACCAAGTGGTACGACGACCACGGACGCCACGAGATTTTCGCTGGCAACAAGGCGGTTCCGTTGTCGAGCAAGGAACATAATCTGGTCCTCGTCGAAGAGCATGTAAAGGCTGATCGTCAGCACGATCTGGACGATAAGGGTATTGCGAAGACAGCCCGCGAAGAAAAAATTCGTGCGCGTGATGAGGCTCTGAAGAAGAAGCTCGAAGACGAGAAGATGATGCGCCTTTATCGCGAGCATGTGCTCGGCGAGAAGAAGGTGGAAGGCTTCGTTCCGCTGGATGGGCTGCTTGGCTCCGCCAACGGTGCTAAGCCGAAGCCGGCTGCGACTGAGAAGAAGGAAGAAGTGGGAGCGATGGGCGACTAGGCCTTCGCATCCAAGCGTAAACGTGAAATGGCCGGGCCTTGTGCCCGGCCATTTCTCGTTTACAGGCCTCTGCTGCATCATGAACGCGCAGGTTTACATCCGACAAGGGTAGCCTGTGACAGAACTTCTTCCTGAAACTCAAACCAGAGCGGAATTTAGTGTAAGCTCTCGGCCTCCGAACTGGTTTATCATTCTCCTGCTCGGCGCTCTCAGCGTGATCACTCCGTTCGCGGTGGACATGTACCTCCCGGCCTTTTCCCGGATCGCCGCCGAGTTCAAGACAAGCACTTCAGCCGTTTCGCTGTCGCTGTCTGCGTATTTCATTGCGTTCGCTTTAGGGCAGGTGCTGTATGGTCCGCTGCTCGACCACTTCGGCCGGAAGAGACCGCTGTACTTTGGTCTCACTATTTATATTGCCGCCTCGCTCGGGTGCGCTCACCCGCACGATATGCGGACGTTCATCGCCTTCCGCTTTCTGCAGGCACTGGGCGGTTGCGTCGCGCAAGTCGCCGCCGTCGCGATGGTTCGCGACTTCTTCCCATCTCGAGAAAGCGCCAGGATTTTTTCTCTTCTGTTTCTTGTTATCGGGGTTTCTCCGTTGCTCGCGCCCACTGCCGGTAGCGTCATCATGACCTGGTTGGGCTGGGAGTGGATTTTCGCTGTTCTCGCTTGTATCGCTGCGGCCATACTTGCCTTGACGTTCTTTCTCTTGCCCGAAGGGCATACGCCTGACCCGACCATCTCGCTCAGGCCGGAACCGATACTCAGGCATTTCCGGGAGATTTTCAGACAGCCCCAGTTCTGCATGTACGCGCTGGCCGGAGCGTTCTCCTTTGCCGGGCTATTTGGTTACGTTGCCGGTTCCCCAATGATTTTCATGGACGGCTTCCACGTGAGTGCGAAAGTCTTTGGCGCAATTTTTGCAACGCTCACCATGGGCTTCATCGGGGGCAATCAGGTGAATGTCATTCTCCTGCGCAGGTGGACGAGCACGCAAATTTTCGGCCACGCGGTGACGGTTCAGGTTCTGATTGGCGCTCTTTTCGTCGTGGGCGCCCGGCTCGGTTGGTTCGGGATCACCGCGACGCTTATCTTGTTCTTTCTTTTCCTGTCGTGCATCGGCCTCACTTATCCCAATGCCGCTGCCATGGCGCTGGCGCCTTTTTCGCGAAATGTGGGAAGCGCCTCCGCGCTGCTTGGCTTTCTGCAAACGGGCACGGGCGCGATGATATCGACGTGCATCGGCTTCTTCGGCGGGACCGCCGTTGTCGCCCTGCTCTCGGGAAGTGCCCTGCTGGCATTGCTGATATTCGTGGCAGGCAGAAGATCCTCGGTGGAGGAGGTCAAGGCCGATGACGAGCGCGCCGTGTTCGTTCCGCATTAAAAGGCAAGCCGAGTTAAGAACGTAAGTGGGGCTATATAGAGTGTTCGTCGCAAGTGCCCGTGCAAAAGTGCCCTTTTCCTTGACGATGTCTCTCACTCGCATCGGGCCTTTCTTTGGGTTATCTGCGCAATGTAGATTTCGGCGGCCTAGCGGATAGTCACGTCAAGCAACGTCAGCCAAAACTGGACGGATTGCAGTGTGAATCCAACCAGGATGAAGCCGATTCCGAGGATGCCCATGCGCCTCGCCGGCACATGATCCGCGGCCCATTCGACAAAGGGCATGCAAGGGTCCTCCAATGCAAAGCCGCATCCGCGAATTGCACTCATGATCGCGTCATACCACAATCCGGGTTTTGGTCCGCGCCGCGCGGGATAGTTCCCAAGCGAGTGTGACGCCGTGTGTAGCGCCGCTGGCCAGACCGAAGACAGGCCCGAGCGCAATGCCATACCCTGCTCCGAAAAGCACGCCGTAAGTGACGCCTCGCGTGACTGGGCGAAGCGGTCCGTGTTCTCCACCCAAGAGATCGTAAGCGAGGTATAGCGCTCCGAGCACGTCGAGCGAGCTGCCGATGATATTGATGGCCGCGAGCGTGTACTTGTCGATCATCAAACAATATCTGCAGACTGACCGGTCGGCAAGTCCAGGTGGTCGTAATGGTTGGGACTAATGAGCACGACATCGATGCCCGGGAAATCCTCCTGGCGCATGACTCACCATTTATGCACAATGGTGATCGGGCGGTCGGGAGCTTGAAAAATCGTCACCCAAAATCTTACCCAGGAGAGTCGGACGAAGCATTCCGGACCGCTGCCGAGGAGCTTTGCCAGGCAGTGCCGCTGTAGGGCGTCGCGCCTGCCGGTGACTTCGATATAGTATCCAGGCACAATATAGTAAAAATGCTCAAAGTCCAACTCGTTAATAGTTTGCTGCTTACTGTGGCCGCCGCCACCACCCTATTCGCGCAAGGCGGCAATATTCGTGTCATCGCTTTTGGGGCACATCCAGACGATTGCGATATTAGAGCCTCGGGGACGGCGGCGCTTTGGGCAAAGATGGGCTATGCCGTCAAGTTTGTCTCGGTGACAAACGGTGACGCCGGACATCAAAGCATGCACGGTGGCGAGTTGGCGCGGCGCAGGCTGGGCGAGGCAAAGGAGTCGGCTCGCAGGCTGGGAATCGAGTACGAGGTTCTAAACAATCACGATGGGCAGTTGCTGCCGACCCTGGCCGTACGCGAACAGATCATTCGCGAGATCAGAAGCTGGAATGCAGATGTGGTGCTTGCTCCGCGGCCAAACGACTATCACCCTGATCACCGGTACACAGGCGTCTTAGTGCAGGATGCAGCATATATGGTTGTGGTTCCAAACGTCACTCCGGATGTACCAGCGCTGCGCAAGAATCCGGCGTTCTTCTACTACCAGGATCACTTTCAGCGCCCGAATCCTTTCCGACCAGATGTGGTCGTTTCGCTGGATGAGGTGATCGACAAAAAGCTGGATGCACTCGATGCACACGTGTCGCAAGTTTACGAATGGCTGCCTTGGGTGGACGGAAAATCAGATGAGGTGCCCAAAGACCCCGCGGGGCGAAGGACCTGGTTGAAACGATGGGTCGCAACTGATCCGACGCCCGCCATTCGCAAGCAGCTGGCGAAGTGGTACGGCGAGCAGAAAGGCAGCGCGGTCAAATATTACGAAGCCTTTGAACTCTGTGAATACGGCGCTCAGCCGGACGACGCGCGTATTCGCCAATTGTTTCCTATGCTCCGCTAAAGCAGCCAAGCCGGACCGCTCGAATTAGCTCTTCGGCTGTGCGATAGGGTATCCCTGCCATACATACTCCAGAGCCTCGGGTAGCGTTTGTTGTTTCACGGGGCGGTCGGTATGCCCGGCGTTACGCGCAAACACAAACTGGTAATGGTAGCCCTTGGCGGCTAGCACTTTGGCCATGTTCTCATTCGCGACGACCCAGTCATGCATGTTGTCGCGCATCACATTTGGATTGAGAAGGTCTCGGTCGCCCACTTCCATCCAGATACGTAGCGGTTTGACCGAACTCTCCGGGATGAGGTGTTCATGGAACTCCCATGCGCCGTGCGGGGTCTGGGGGTTAGATGGCCACTGCTGATTGACGTAGGTGCCTGAGTATGTGAGAACGCGGCGGTACAGCTCTGGGTGATACCACGCCATGATCAAGGCGCACGAACCTCCGGAACTGCCGCCCATCGTCGCCCGGCCCTCGGGATCTTTGGTCAGTTTCACGCCGTATTGCTTCTCCACCAGCGGCAGCACTTCCGTCTCGACAAACTCCGCGTATCGGCCTGACATCGTGTCGTATTCGAGGCCGCGTTCGCTTCCCTGCGCGTCGCCTCCGCCGTTGCTTATGGAGATGGCAATCATCACGGGTACCCGGTGCTGTGCGATGAGATTGTCCAGGGCCGTGAACAACGCGCGGTCAGGCCCGTCCGCTCCGACGATGAACGGTGCGACTGTACCGGGCGCGTATTGCTTTGGGACATACACCGCTACGTGGCGAGTGTAGGGAGCAGGGTGGCTGGTGGTAACCACTAGCTTGGCGGGGTCGGTTGGCTCCGCCCTGCCAAAGGTGTTGGGCTCGCGCGCGATGCCGGGGTAGATCTTGCTGTCAGCCGAATTCATGGTGAACTCGAACACCGTTCCCTGCGGTACGCCTTCCTGCGCGGTCATCTCTGGCGCGGGGTTATGCGTCGGGCCGAGAATGAAGTTTCCGTCGGCGTTCGCCGGAGCGTTGACGCCGTCCGGTAAGTCTTTCGCTTTGACATAACCAGGCGTGTTGGGGTCGCGGGTGGGCGGCGTCGGGCGCGCAGCACCGGTTCGAGCTTGCGCGATTGCTGGATTGAAGTTACTGGTGATGCTGATTAAGAATGCGATGATCGGTAGACGGAACATTAGCGAATATCGAGACTATAAGGTCCAACGCACGGGAAAGAGATCCTGCTTATAGGCCGCTACAGTCGTTCGAGCCGCGTCTGGGAATCGCCGAACTGTTCCAGCTTTATTCCAAAACGATCCATGAGCGACAGGTACAGGCTGCACATTTTGCGCTTGTCTTCACTCTCGTTCACGTAGTTCAGCGTCCGTCCGGTTTCAAGAGTCCCGCCAAGTCCCCCTGCGAGCACGAGCGGCAATCGGAAGTTATCGTGCTTACGGCCAATCCACATATTGGAAAGGAACATCAGACAGGTATTGTCGAGAACCGTGCCATCGCCTTCCTTCATGCTGTCCAGCTTCGAAGCCAGGTACGCATATTGGCTCACGTGGAAATGTGCGATGCGTTCGTAGGCATCCGAGTTGTTGTTGTGAGAGGCGGCGTGATGCCCGTCTTTGACATCGAGGAACGGATAGTACATCGCTGACAGATCGCGAGAGATGATCAGCGAAGCAACGCGGGTTTTGTTGGTCTGGAACGCGATCGCAATCATGTCGCACATCAGGCGAGCGTGATCGCGCAAGTCTTCCGGCAGCCCATTGGCCGGCCGATCCATTGCGGCCATGGGAGTGTTCTTCGCTTTGGCCGCGTCCTCGGCATCGGCCTTGCCCTTGCGTGTCCCCTCGACGCGTTTTTCCACTTCTCGCACGCTGGTGAGATATTCATCCAGCTTGCTCTTATCGCTCGAGCTGATCTCTCGGCAGAGATCCTTGGTACGGTCTTGCACCCGGTCGAGAATACTGATATTCAGCAGGCTGCCGCGGTTATCAAACAGGCTGTCCCAGACAAGCGAGGGGTAGACTTCTACCGGCACGGGCGAATCGGGGCTCTGCCATGAGATGTGCGAACTGTATGCCATCGAGACGTTCGTCTCGTGGTAGCCGGTCATGGGCTGCTCGCACGCCAGAACGATACTCGATTGCGGCGTGTCTTCGCCTACCCGACTGGCAATCATCTGATCCACGCTGATGCCCGAGTGGATGATGGCGCCTTTCGAAATGTGCGCGCCCGACAACAGGCTTCCGGTCTGCCCGGGGTGAATACCCTGGCCGGTAAGCGCCTTGACGAAGAGACCATCGATCACATTGATCTTTTGCTTCAGCGGCTCCAGTGGCTCCAGCGTTTTGCTGAGTTTCATGGCAGCGCCCTGGCCTTCGGCGCTCCAATGATCTTCATTGATGCCATTGCCCAGGAAGACGACGCCGAACCGCTTCGGGAATGCAGCCGGTGCGGACGTATCCGCCAGCGCGTTCAACGATTCAAGCCACGGCAATGCCATGGTGCAGCCAGCGCCGCGCAGCACAGTACGACGCGAAATGGCACGGGCGGAGTTCTTAGTCGATCGGGACATCAATAATTTCCCTTCCTGGATTGTAAGTGGGCCACGGACGTTTCGGACACGTCCGGAATTCGTTTGTTCAGAAACTGAGGGCTTGTGACAATGGTTTCCACGAGCGACTGAAAGTGATATTCGTTGATCTCGAGCTGACTTTCCATGCGTTCGATGAGGGATTCGTCCGAGAGTTGGAGCGACCTGCTTAGAGCATACGCAAGCAGCTTACGGTTGATACTGCCCACGAATTCTTTTTGGCGGTGTTCGCGGATGAAAGCTTGCAAGCCTATCAGTCCCACGCCCTGGACACCGCCAGGATAGGTCACGTTGGTGTCAACTGGCCGCCCGGCAAGGTCATTCATCCTCCCATTGCCGACCGGTCCATAACCCTCAAAAGCGAGCCCGAATGAATCGAATCGCGAATGACACGCAGCGCAAACCGGGTTGGATCTGTGTTTGGCGAGCATCTCGCGCACCGGCAAATCCGACTTCGACTCATCGCTCGGCAATTCCGGGACGACCGGCGGAGGGGGCGGAACTCTTATTCCGAGCACTCGTTGCACGACCCAATTCCCCCGCTTCACCGGACTGGTTCTGAGTCCGGGCGAGTTCTGAGTCAGAAAGACCGCCATCGGAAGTAGACCGCCACGTCCATAACGGGCCGCATCGTTCACGCGAACCCAGGTGTTCACATCGCCTTTTACTCCGGGAATGCCGTAGTGCTGGGCCAATTGGGGATTTACAAACGTGTAGTTGGCATATAAGAGGTCCAGGACGGAGCGATTATTAGAGATCGTGTCTTCCATGAACCGGATCGGCTCCTGAAACATCGCCTCGCGCAGGTCATTGTTGAAGGTGGGAAAACGGCCGCGATCGACCGAATTGTTCGTCTCGAACTGGCGAAAGCCGAGCCAGTTGCCTGTAAATTCGGTGGCAAGACCGCGCATGCGACCGTCCTTCAACATGCGACGAGTTTGCGCCAGCAAAACATCAGGCCTGTGCAGATCGCCGGCCGCCGCGTGTCGCAATAACTCGTCGTCGGGCATGCTGGACCACAAGAAATAGCTCAACCTGCTCGCCAGGGCATAGTCGGATAATGGCTGGCTGCTCAATGACGGCGGTATTTGTAGCGTCGCTGGACGGAGGACAGGCTTCGAAGAAGTTGTGTCGGCATCGGAAAG
>JAOAPP010000389.1 GCA_025462985.1 Bryobacterales bacterium
GATCTTGACCGGGATAGAAGTTGTTGATGGGAGAGCTGAAGAAAAACTCTCCCACGTCATCGATCGCCTTTGACCAGGTATAGGAGATACGAACTGAGCCCCAGGAAACCGGCCTTTGCAGAAAGGACACGGCCACGCCATTGTAGTAGGAATCGAAGATTGAACTGTAAGGCTTCACGTTGCCGCGCGTTGGATCAGGGCGAGTTCCATCGGGATTGATGTTGGTGTTGATTGAACTGATCAGGTGCAGTCCGCGCAGATATTGATAACTAATGTTAAGCGTGCTGGTTGGAGAAAGCTGCTGTTCCACTTCAAGGCTGGCCTGTTGTGAGTAGGGGTTCTGAATGTTGCGATCCATGAGGGCATAGTTTGGTTTTGCGGCTGTGGGCGGCGCTGTCGCGACGGAGGGAAATGCCGGTGCGCCCGCGTCTGCCGGAGAAAATGTGTAGCTAGAGAAGCGCCCCTGTGCCGGATCCGTTGTGTTATTTGCCGAGAGCAAAGCGTTCGCCAAGGGACGCAATGGGACTCGGTCATAAAAGAATCCATAGCTCGCACGCACTACGGTTGCGCCAGCTGAAAACGGCGACCAGGCGAAACCTACACGAGGGGACACGTTATCGGTGTCGGTCCTGATTGTGCGGAGCCACTCCAGGTCGTACCTGATCCCAGCATTCAGAGTGAGCGAAGGACTGACCTTCCACTCGTCCTGCGCATAGAAGCCCAGGTTCGGATTGCTCTGGTGAATGGTGGGAGTCCCAAAGTTCTGCGTGTAGCCTTGCGAGTTGTAGGTTCCGGTGAGAAAATTCGCGAGCGATGAGAAACTGTAGGAGCCACGCAAAGATTGAGGGTAAGTAATGGTGTCCTCGTTATAGAGGAAGTCCACCCCGATCTTTACCGTATGCGTCCCCCGCTGCATCACAATATTGTCGACGACCTCATACAAATAATTGAGACGCCCAGTTGGAGAGGACGTCGATCTGCCGAAGGTAGCCAGACCGGAAATCGTTACAGCCGGCCCGATCACGTCATTTGGAGGGGCGGTCAACTCGTCATAGCTGAACTGGCCACGGGTCTCGTTGAAGGTATTAGGAGACAGGGTAAGGATATTACTAACTGCCACGGTTTGATTGGTGTCATATACAGACGTTCCGTTGCTGACCTCGTTCAGGCCGCCGGCGCCGCGGGCATTCGCTCTGCTGAGCTTATACAAGCTATAACGAGTGTCGAACTGATCACTCTGACTGAACCGATGATCGCCACGCACGAAGAGAGTATCCGTATGCAGCGTTGTCGGATAGAGCGTTGTTGCGACGCTGACGACCGGAAGGAGGGGCGCCTTATACCCCACGGCAATGAGACGCGCGTTGATTGCAGATGCACTCGCGGGAGTAACGGTGATGACGCCCGCGGTGTTGAGCCGGCCTTCTTCAAAGTTCCCAAAGAGAAAGCTTCGATCTCTCTTGAGAGGGCCTGAGAGGCTTCCACCATACAGCCCCTGGGTCAAGGGGAGCTTACTGCCGGAAAGCGCATTATCGGCATTCAGGCGCTGATTTCGCAGAAATCCATATGCAGTCCCGTGGAGTTGATTGGTGCCGCTCTTGGTGATCAGGTTGAAGTAGCCGCCGAGAGCGCGTCCGAACTCCGCCTGGCCCCCGGAGGTAACAACCTGGAATTGTTGGACGACGTCCATGCTGAAGACATTCCCGGCGACTCCCGCCGCATCGTCGTTATCCGACATACCATCGACAATGAAACTGTTAGAAAAATTCCTCTGGCTATTGATAGAGTATCCCTGCCCCACTACCTCGGATGTTTCAGCAAGGGTCTGCGTGCTGGCGGTATTCGTTGGCGAGACACCTGGCAACAGAAGTGCAAGGTCAAGGTAGTTTCGGCCTTCATAGGGAAGGTTCGCGATCTCAGGTTGAAGTACGGTTTGGCTGACCTGGCTTCGATTGTTCTCGATGATGGGCGCTTCTCCAGTTACCTGAATGTTGGTCTCTGTCGAGAGTCTCAGCTGCAGGGTAATGTCGAAGGCGGAGCCGACGGTGAGCTGTACCTGCCGCGATGTCCTGGAAAATCCATCAGCCTGTGCATTGATTTGATATTCCCCAACGGAAAGATATGGAAGCCTGAACCGGCCTTGGCCGTCGGTTTCGACCACATACCTCTGATTCGTTGCAAGTTGCAGCGCGGTAATCGTGGTTCGGGGAACGACCGCCCCGCTTGGATCGACCACGCGACCCGTAACACTGGCCTTGGTGAGCGTTTCCTGCGCCCTAAGCAGTGTGGTGAAAGCCAGGAGGAGGATGAGGCCAAGGGAAGCAAGTATGTGTCTCAATCGAAGCATCACGTCTCCAATGAAATGGCAACCTCTGTCGGGCTGCGAGCCTGTCGGTCTTGTTATTGAGCGAAAGGGGCGACGGCGGCCCGCGCTTGCAGTTCGCGCAACCAAGGGGCCACAGACAGCAAAAGCAGGAACAGGGCGCGTAGGCGTCTGACTGCTTGCCGGCTTGTCTGCTGTTTCATCTGCATGTGTTGATCTCCCCGGCTGGTCTTCGGCAAATGGGATGAATCCTCTTCCGAAACGTCTTCCCGCCCATCACTGCTCGAATCAGAGTAGGTGGGTAAGCTAATGGGCTTCCAGGCTTCCGATGCTCGATCAGTTCGCAACCTGCTGCCAAGGAGCGCATGACTCCTTCCAGACAGCGATTAGGATACGGAAACGCCAGCCTTGAGCAGGTAGGATGCTTGTTGGCTCTGGTGGCGTTTATGCGAGCGAAGAAACGTTGGGAGGGCCGCGCTTCTGACGAGAGCGATCACGCGATGTGTGTCGCATCGACTCTGTCTGCGCCATGCTCGAAGGATGGCCGCCGAGGGAGGCGAAAACCGCACCCGCTAACGGCAGAGCCAGTAATTTCTTGTGCGTAGCGGCAAGAGAGGACGGACAGTAGGGGCACTTCTCAGAAGGAGCGCTAAACTGCGTTTCGCGCCCCGTCGAATTGCCTGGATCCGCGATAGTTGCCATGCAATGATGCTTTCCATCGCGACGGCAGCACGCAGGAAGGCGCGTCGCTTCAGTCGTACTCAACGCCAGCAGCGGAGAGACAACCGGAAGGCCAAAGACGGCCAGCCACAAGATGGAGAGCAGCCTACGCAATAACGGTATTGAACCATGGAATGTGTGTAACCGCAAGAGATGCGCGAATTGCCCGCATATCAACTGCTTTGCGCACCATCCACTATTCGCGTTGAAATCCAAAACTCAATCAGACGAATGCTCGTCATGCGAGCGCCGTTGCCTTTGAGCGAAGAGAGAGAGCGAAAATAGGGAAGAAGGGAAAGACGTGGATGTGGCGAGGACAATCCTGTCCGCGGCAGAGCACCCAAGACGTGCGCTCCAC
>JAOAPP010000437.1 GCA_025462985.1 Bryobacterales bacterium
ATCCGCGATAATGCCGCGCCAGCCGTCGGTGCCAAACTTTACCACTGTGGTCTCTGCCATGTTTGCTCGTTTTTCAATCAGCTTCTAGATCAGGTCGTCCCGTCCCGCGTTTTTGAGCTCAGCGACCACCTTGCCCACATCCTGCGATCGCTCGCGAGTGGTAATCAGCAGAGCATCCTTGGTCTGCACCACGACAAGGTTGCTGACGCCAACCAGCGCAATGACCTTGCCCGGCGCATGAACATAGTTTCCAGTCGAGTCGATGGAGATGCAAAGCGGATCATCGCCATCGAACACATTCGCAATCGAAACCTTCTCAGGAGGACAACCAGCGGCGTGCTCATGCAGCGCAGACCAGCAGCCAAGATCGTTCCACTCAAAGTCGCCAGGCAGACAATAGATTTCAGCGCCAGCTTCGTCTTTGGCCGAACGCGGCTCGAGCACGGCGTAGTCGATACTGATGTTCTCGCACTGCGGATAAACGTCGGCGAAGACGCGATCGAACTCCACCTTCGAGGTTCGGTGCGCTTCAGCGATCCTCTCCAGCAATGGCGCCATCGCCGGACGATGCTCGCGAATAGCGTTCGCCAAGGTTCGCGCGCTCCACAGGAAGATTCCTGCGTTCCAGGCATAGTTGCCGGACGCCACAAACTGCTCTGCGAGCGCGGCGTTGGGCTTCTCGGTGAACCGCTTCACTCGCCGCACAGCGATCTCGCCATGCGGAACCTGCGAAGGCTCGACCTTTGCACCCAGTTCGATGTAACCATAACCCGTCTCCGCCCGCGTCGGAGGAACGCCAAGCACGACCACCTTGTCTCCGCTCGCAGCAAGCGAAATGCCGGCGCGAAGGACTTCGGCGAAGCGCGCCCGGTTCTTCACCACATGATCGGAAGGGAAGATGCCGATCACCGTCTCAGGCTCACTCTTCTCCAGCAGAAAGGCAGCGAGCGCGCACGCCGGAGCCGTGTTCCTGGCTGCAGGCTCACTCAGGATGTGTTCGCGAGGAACGTCTGGAAGCTGTTGAGCAATCAGATCGTCGAGAAGGTCGTTGGTAATGACCCAAGCATCGGCGGGATTGGCCAGCGGATTCAGCCGATCCACCGTCTGCTGGATCATAGTGCGCTTGCCATCGAGAGCCAGCACCTGCTTCGCCCGCGCCTTCCGGCTCCGAGGCCAGAACCGTGTTCCACTTCCACCAGCGAGAATCACAGGAGCGAACTTCTGCTCCGTTTTACTGCCTTCAATCGGCATAAGTCTCCATCTTAATGGAAAGACCGCCCCGAAATGCGGGGCCTATCCATAAGATCAACAATTAACCCAGCGTTGCGAAGTACTCCCGCATCCGTTTCACGCCTTCATCTACAACATCGTGCGACACGGCGTAGGACAACCGAATATGTTCGTTGGTTCCAAATGCTTCGCCTGGGACGACAACCACATGCGCCTCGCTCAGCAGCTTTGCCGCCAGATCGGACGCCGACTTGATGCCGCCTTTGCCGATGAACTTACTCACATTCGGGTACACATAAAAGGCCCCCTGCGGAGCAGTGCAGGTCAGACCGGGGATGGTTTTGAAGCCCGCCAGAATCTGGTCTCGCAGCTTGATATAGTCGGCACGAAATTCCGTCAGACACTCCTGCGACCCAGTCAGCGCCGCAATAGAAGCACGCTGCACCATGCTCGCGGTGTTCGACGTGCTCTGCGACTGCAGCTTGCTCATAGCCGCAATGACCGGCTTTGGACCCAGCGCGAAGCCCGCTCTCCAGCCCGTCATCGCATAGCTCTTCGAGAGCGAACCGAGTACAAGGATGTGCTCCTTGCAGTCCGTGAACGAGCCACCACTGACAATCTCACCAGTGAAGTTGAGGTAGACGGAGCACTCATCGAGCAGCACATAGATGCCGTTCTTATGGGCGAGACGAACGATGGCCTCCAGATCCTCCGGGGCCACAACAGCGCCCGAGGGATTCGACGGAGTATTCAGGATGATGGCCTTCGTCTTCGGCGTGATCGCCGCTTCGATCATCTTCGCGGTGATGCGGAAGTTTTCCTCTTCCTTGCTCTCGACCAAAACGACCTTGCCGCCGGCGTACTGGATGATGTCCTTGAACGACACCCAGTAGGGCACGGGAAGGATGACCTCATCGCCATGATCGACCAACACCTGGATAGCGTTGAACAGGGCCAGTTTGCCGCCAGTGGTGAAGACGCACTCGTCAGGGGTATAGTTCGAACCGAAATCGCAGGCATGGCGATCCACGACCGCCTTACGCACTTCGGGGATGCCGGCCACGTTAGTGTAACGGGTGAAGTTTTTCTCGATCGCCTCGATGGCGGCGTCCTTGATGTGCCGCGGAGTAGAAAAGTGAGGCTCGCCCGCGCCGAAGTCCGCGAGGTTCACGCCCTCGGACTTCAACTTCAGAGCCGCTGCCGTGATCGCCATGGTTGCCGAAACTTCGATGCGGCCGATGCGGTCCGCAAATATCTTCGTCGCAGTTGCTGTTGTCATAATCTCTAGTGTCGCAGATTCAGCATTCCAGTGAAACCTTTCACTCTGGGTTGTGCATATCAAGCCCCGAGCAGTCCCAGGCGCAATCCCAGAAGCAATCCCAAGACCAATCTCCACTTGACAAATCATCGTCCCCCGAATGGGCCGAAATTGCGGCTTCGCGTCCGACCCTCACCCAGGTCCAGACCAGCCCGTCAACTAAGTCCAGACCTAAAAGTCTCTGTTTCGAAGAGTTTGCGCGTGTTTCGGCCAGGAGGGGGGTACTTCCTCAAAGCCGGTTAGGCACCTTGGCCTTCAGGCGCTCGACCACCAGCGGAGGCACCAGCGCCGTGACATCACCGCCGAGTTGAAAGACGCCTTTGATAAGTCGCGAACTAACGTAGGTGTACTTCTCGGCAGGCATCATGAACAGAGTTTCAAGTTCCGGATCAAGCTTCCGGTTCATCATCGCCATCTGAAATTCGTACTCGTAGTCGCTGATCGCCCGAATCCCGCGCAGAACCGCCTTGGCTCCCTGTTCCCGGGCAAAGTCAACCAGAAGTCCATTAAAAGTGGTAACCGAGACGTTGCCGAAACCACGAGTCGCCTCAAAAAGCATCTCTTCGCGTTCAGGAACAGTAAAGAGCGGGGTTCCCTTTTCGGAGTTGCGCAAGATCGCGACC
>JAOAPP010000438.1 GCA_025462985.1 Bryobacterales bacterium
TTCTCGGAAGCGTATGCCGCCGCGTAATCGGGCGTGCGCAGCAGGTCCAGGAACGCGCTGCCGCCGCCGTTGTTTGCTGATTGTTTTGGAGCGCCGATGGTAGAAGACGCCAAGGTGAGCGCGCCTGTTAGGACAGACCGTCGAGAAGGCATAGTAACTTCGGACAAAAAGCAATTGTATCGGGCGCTTCAGCGCTGCTGGCTTCGCAACGCCCTCGATCGCGCAAGCGCCTCTGTCGCTGCTTTCTGATCACCCAGCTTTTGATATTGCTTCCCGAGCACATAGTGCAGGCTGCCATCCTCGTCATACTCGAGGGCCTGTTGCAACTCTTTGACAGCATCGGCGCTCCGCTCCGTTGCGGCATACAGTTTTCCCCTGACCGCGTGAACGCGAGCCGTCACTTCAGGTCTGGCGACTGACACGTCTACCTGGAGATAGGACTCCGCTTCCGTGTAGTGATGTTGAGCGATCTGTATTTCGGCCATCAGCAAATTAGCTTCGGGATCATGCGGGCTGCGCTCCAAAGCCTCGCGCGAGCGTGCGGCGGCCGGCTCATACTTCGCGTCCATGTAATAGGTGGTCGCAAGCCCAAGCAGCCCGCCAAGATTTCCCGGCTGAATGGCAAGCGATTTCTGAAATTCGTCTTCCGCCTCGGCATACTTGTTCTTTTGGCGATACAGGTCGCCCAGGATGAGATGAATGCGAGGAGAATCAGGCGCAATCGCTTCCGCCCGCGCGAGCGCGCTTACGGCCAGCCTCCTCGCGGCCTTCGTCGTCCAGTAAAGAACTGCGGGGTTCGGAATCCGTGCGTGCGACAGGCGTTCGCCCGCAGTGGCTACGGCAAAGTAATCGCCAGACCAGTAAGCACCCGCGAGATCTTTAACTTCAGCCGGCTTGGCGGAAGAAATATCACCCGTTTCTCCGCGGTCGCGTGCCCGGAGCAGGGCAGTGGCAAGGTCCGATGGCGAATTACGAATTGCCTTTTCAAGCAGCGCCGATTTTTCGGCTGCCAAATTCTTCCAAATTCGAAACGACTGCGCATCGGTGCGCTTCGGGTCTTTCGACCATGCGGGCGTCAGAACATTGAGCGCGTCTTCTGGACGGCCTTGCTCAAGGGCAACACGCGCCAGCCCAACGGTACTTAGCGCCACACAAGGTTCATTTGCGCTATCTGTCCGGAACTCCGCTTCCCCCGCTGCTAAGTCGCCTGTATGCAGCGAAGCGAAGCCAAGACTAGCGTGCGAGCACAATGAGGCGGGCGCCTCGGATACCAACGTTCGATATCTCGCAATGGCCTCCGCGGACTGACCTTTCTCGTCCAGATACTCAGCAGCCAAGGCGCGAAAGTACACTGAATCCTTCCCACTCTTCGCCAATGCTGAAGCTGCCGCTTCCGACTGGTTCATGTAGCTGATCCCGAGCCCGTACCAGACATCCTCACTGTCGGGCTTTAGCGAAGCGGCACGCATGTAGCTGGCCGCCGCTTGTTCATACTGGCCAGACATCGACTGCGCTCGCCCGAGCGCCAGGGCGGCCTGCAAATCCTGAGGATTCGCAGCTTGCGCCCGTACTAGAAGCGGCAGCGCAAGAGAAGCCTTGTTCGTATTCAGGTATTCAAGACCAAGAAACAAATTTGGAACAAACAGCGACGGCTTCAACCGAAGAGCTGCCTTGAACTGCTCTACTGCTTCGGGCTGCTCGCCTAGTTCGTAATCCATCAGCCCCAGATTGGCGTGCAACTCCGCAATTTCGGGATGAAGCTTCAGCGCTTGCATGTAGTGTTCCGCAGCACCCCGGAAGTCGTTCTGCACCTGGGCTTGTTGTGCCGCTTGAACTGCTTCTTCGAATGAGGCGGTCGTGTTTGCCTGGGGTCGAGCGGACGCCAATACGACCACGGAAACCGCCAGCAGCAAGGAGTGGAGAGTCGTCCCGCTGCTATTGAAAGCGATAAACAGAAGCTTTCTCAATATTGATTTGGCGCTGATCGAATCGCCAGTATTTGCCTTGATCAGTTTCGTCTCCATTCAGGCGGCGACCCGCAACCCACTGGCCGTCTTTGAAGCTCCCCTCGTCCACAGAAGCGATGCCGACCCGCTCAGACCCGTTCGTCCGAGGATTGAACGACACGCGGAACCCTTTTCCCGCAGACAGAAATTCGTTTGCGCCGGTTGCCATAAGCAATCCAAAACCTTGTTCGGTATGGAAGCCGAAAATTTCGTCCAGGCTGATTTGTACCTGAAAGCCATTGAGAACGAATGTCACAGAAGGGCGACTCTTATCGAGCACGAAGCCGCGTATGTCGCCTTTGGCCTGGTGCTCCAGTACAAGCGGGCTAAGTTGTTCGAGAATGCGGTAGCTCTTGCCCAAATCGTTCTCCCCATCGTTCCATGAATCGATGCCGAAGGGCGAAACGCCGATTGCGGCGCGTTCCCCAAATGCATAGAAGGCGTTAGCGCCGCCGGTTGCGCCACCATTCGTTTCAGGAATGAACAACGGGTTACCTGCGCGATTGTAGCGCCTGCACCATTCAGCGAAATTGGGCTGGTAGATATCAGGTGTATAGACATCGATTACGCTGCCTGCAGCCCTCCAGATGTCCACAACGCGAGGCTGCGGCCCGCCGCTGGGGTAATCGCCTGGAGTGGTGTCTTCGCCCGCAAGCCAGGTGTTCACGTACATCGGGATGTTGTACGCGGCTTTGCCAGCAGCGGCTACGGCGTGTACGTAACGCGCGTAGTTCCATGCCATGAAAATCTCGTCGGCGCGCGGCGAAGCTCCGAATACCTGTTCCCAAGTGCCGCTTGTCTTTGCTCCGTTTTGTTCCCATAGGTCGCGTAGTTCCGGATAGAGCGACTGCCGATTCGAAACCAGATAGCGGGTGAGTTCGGATGGAACCGTGGAATCAAACGCGCGGTTCGCAATCGCGGAATGATCGCGCGTGTCACCCAGAACGCCGACTTCATTTTCCACCTGCATCATCAGCACGGTGTGATCGCTGGCGTCTACCTCTTTGATGTGGCGCATCACGGCAGTGAAGGCTTTGCTATCGGCCTCGAGTGTTGCCTTGCCCAGCGTGCTGAGAATTTCCACTTCGTTGCCATTTGTGACAACACGAGGGAACCGGCCGGTGTCGCGCTTCACCCATACCGGTGGATAGCTGGACATCCCGTTCTTCCAGGAAGCAAGCCACAGGAACACAACCTTCAGATGCTGTTCTCGCGCTTGCTTCAGTAGCCCATCGAGCAGGGTGAAATCGAACTTGCCTTCCTCCGGCTCAACCAACTCCCACGAGAGCGGCGTGAGAACAGTGTTCAACGGAAGCGCAGCCAGTTTGGGCCAGATAGGAGCCATGTAGTCGAGGCTCGAAGAACTGGAATTGTGCAGTTCGGCACCCAGCACGAGAAAGGGCTTCCCGTCGACCACCAGTTGAGTAGCCGAACCGCGCTTTTCCAGATGAGGCTGCCCGCTCGCTTCAGCAGCGTATAGAGGCAGGGTCAGCGAAAGAAGCGCGACGACAAAAGAGGGGAATCTCATGTGAGTTGTCCCAAAATCTATCAAAAGCTGGACATTGCCAAACCCGGTCCCTGCCACTTCACTGAGAATCCATCCGGTCCGGTGGTGTGTGTCATCGCGACATGCACTGCATGCTTCCCGGCTTTCAGGCCGATGCTGCCCGTTGCGAGTTGGACCATGTTGCCCGGCATCATTGCCCAAAACAAGAAACGTATTTCCTCCATCGACAGGCGCGTTCAGCGTGCCATCGAATACGAACCGGACTCTTCGGGCCGATGTGCCTCCGGAAGACTTAAGCTCTTTGTTGTACCGGTTGCGGTGGGCTGCAATTGGGCCAGATCAGACACTTTTAATCCAGTTCCCTCGTAATACCGGTACGCGAAACCTGTTCCTCTGTCTGCGCTTCCCATCGGACGCTTGTATTCATCCGCAACCACGACCGGCTGATCGCTCCAGTCTTCGGCTTGTGCATCCAGCCCTCATCGGTGTTGGGATTCTGCGGACCGTCGTAAACAATGACGCCGCGACCAAGCACCTTCACGTTCTCGACTCGCCAGAGATTGAGCGCTCCAAATACTACCGCACCCGGAGTTAGGTAGATCGTTTCGCCGTTCTTCGGATCGAGGTTCTCGTGGTACGTGCACGGGCCGTAGTAGC
>JAOAPP010000456.1 GCA_025462985.1 Bryobacterales bacterium
TTGCCATGAGGAAGAGACTTCGATGCTGCCTGGAAGCCCTTCCCTCTGCAACCTGATCACTTTGCAGTAACAAGTTGCTGGTTTTAAAAGCCTAGTTTTGGCGGAAGCTAATGAGAGTCGAACTCACCCGCGACACAAATGCCGCACTCCGGTTTTGAAGACCGGGCCCCGCACCGGCGAAGTTTAGCTTCCAATTACGACGCTATTGTAACGTTGTCGGCCTCGGTGAACAGCCGGGCAGCAATCGCGTATCGCAATGCCTCGAGCCCATCGCCGGTGACAGCCGAAATCGCATGAAATTCGAATCCGCGTTCGTCGGCCTTCGCCTTTACCGCCTCAATCCTGTTGGGATCCTGGCAGGCATCGATTTTGTTCGCTACGACGATCATGGGCTTCTCGGTCAGCGCGACGCTGAAACTTGCAAGCTCCTCGAGGATGATGTCGAAATCGTGAGCAGGGTCACGGCCGGAGAAATCCGAAACATCGACCAGGTGAACGAGCACTGTAGTGCGTTCAACGTGCCGCAGGAACTGGATGCCGAGGCCATGCCCCTCGTGCGCGCCCTCAATCAGGCCCGGAATGTCGGCCAGCACGAACGTGTGGTCGTCACCGGCCTGCACGACACCCAGGTTGGGTTCGAGGGTGGTGAAAGGATAGTTGGCGATCTTCGGTTTCGCAGACGAGAGTCTCGAAATAAGCGTGGATTTCCCGGCATTCGGGAAGCCAACAAGGCCGGCATCGGCCAGGAGTTTGAGCTCAAAACGAAGCTTCAGTGCGTCGCCTGGCTTGCCTTCCTCGTGCTCAGTCGGGGCCTGGTGGGTGGAAGTGGCAAAGCGTGCATTGCCTCGGCCGCCCCGTCCGCCCTTTGCAACCACGAAGCGCTGCCCCGACTCGGTGAAGTCGAACAGTTGCTCGCCCGTTTCGGCGTTATACATGATAGTTCCCACGGGAACCGGCAGTTCTACCGAATGGCCTTCACGCCCGGTCCTGTTGCTGCCCTCGCCGTGGCGTCCGCGCTCGGCTGTGTGTTCGGGGTTGAAGCGGAAATGTAGCAGCGTGTTGTAGTGCTCGCTGGATACCAGAACAACGTCGCCGCCACGCCCGCCGTCACCGCCGCTGGGGCCGCCGCGAGGAACAAACTTCTCCCGTCTGAAAGCGAGACAGCCATTGCCGCCGTCTCCCGCTTTTACGGAAATGATTACTTCATCTATGAACACTATGAAAAACCTGAATCAAGAGAAAGGAGGGATCCCCGGATCGGGGAGAAAGAGGGATGAGAACTCGGGGACGAAGGAACTCGCCCCCGAAGGCTTGAAGAAACTATGCCACGGCAGCGGCGATGATGTTGACGAACTTACCGAGACGCCCGCGATCGCGGAACTCCACGGTGCCGGGTACGGTCGCAAACAAGGTGTCATCCTTGCCAAGTCCGACGTTCTTGCCAGGCTTGTAACGAGTGCCGCGCTGCCGAACGATGATTGAACCGCCAGTGACCAGTTCGCCCGAGAATACTTTGATTCCGAGCCGCTGTGAATTCGAATCGCGCCCGTTTTTAGAACTGCCTAAACCTTTTTTATGTGCCATTGCGAATACCTCTCAGTGCGGCCTGGTTACTGGGCCACGATCTCCTGCACCTGAACTCGCGTGTAGTTCTGGCGATGTCCGATAGTGCGTTTGTACTGCTTCTTGCGCTTGAACTTGAACACGATGACTTTGTCTCCGCGGCCATGGGCGGCGATCTTGCCACGTACCCGGGCGCTGCTTAACGCGTCGCCGAGCACCAGTTCGTTCGAGTCATTCGAAAACGCCAGAACTCGATCGAACTCGACGTCCGCACCGATATCTCCAGCAATCGTGTCTACTTCAATGGTTTGTCCAGGCGCGACACGATACTGTTTACCGCCCGTCTCTATCACAGCGTACATAACTAAGCCTTTTGGGTTGGATTACGTTTCCAGCGCGGAAGCTTACCGACTTAAGACACACCAGCGGCGTCAGCTGGAATCCGATCCGAACCTTTCCATAATAACCTATCCGGCCCGAAGATGCTCGCCGATCGTTCAGGACAGCCGGTATGCGTCACGGGCGGTCCCGCCCCAAACACGAGCCTGCTCGCCGGTCGAAAGCGTCGCCACGCTCCGCTCCACTATTTTCACCCACTCGCCGTAACGGATAGCAACGAGACAGACCGGCCAGTCTGAACCGAACATGACCCGCTTCGGCGTGAACGCCTCCAATACGACCTCCATATACGGCCGTAACTGGTCTTCCGTCCAATGCCGGTGGTCGGCCTCAGTCGCCAGTCCCGAGATCTTGCAATACACGTTTGGCCGCTCAGCGAGTTTCCGGATATTCTCCCGCCAAGGCGAGATCAGGCCGTCCTTCACTCGCGGCTTTGCAAGGTGATCGACCACAAACACCTGATTCGGATGGCGGTCGACAAACTCGATCGTCTGCGGCAGGTGCCGTTCGAAGATCAGGATGTCGTAGGCCAGACGGAACGGCTGGAGCGCCGCAATGCCCCGATTGAAGTCCTCGCGGAGCATATAGTGCGAATCCGGCTCGTCCTGCAGCACGTGCCGCATCGCCCGCAGCTTCGGATGGGTAGCGACCGTTGCCAGCGTTCGGTTCAGATCCGGCGAGGTGAGCGGTACCCACCCGACCACTCCTTTGATGAAGTCGTTCTGGTCGGCGTAGGTCAATAACTGCCAAGTCTCTTCTAGCGACTGCCTGGCCTGAACCGAAACGGCGCCGTCGATGCCCGCGCTCTTCAGTTCCGCTGCAAGGTCAGGCGGTTCGAAGCTCCGCCGGATTGCGCTCATGTCCTCCGAAATCCAGGAGTACTCGACCGGATCGTAGCGCCAGAAATGGTGGTGCGCGTCGATCTTAGTCATCGTTCTCCGGCCGGCCCGAAGGCCAGATCGTTTCCTTGAGCGAGAAATAGATTTTGTCGATTTCCTCCATCAGGTCGGAATCGATTTGAAAATCTAAGGCCTTCAGGTTTTCCTCCACCTCTGCCTGTCGCGGCATACCCACCAGGGTTGACGCGATCAGGGGATGGTTCAGGGAGAAGCGCACGGCTACGAGTTCCGGAGGAACGCTGCGCTGTTCGCAAAGCGCCACGATTCTGCGACCCGCTTCTTTGATCTCGGCTTGTGCCGGGTGCCATGGCTGTGGGCCCTGCGTGGTGAGAATACCCATATGAACCGGGGCCGCGCTGATCAGGCCCAGATCGTAACGCTGGACCGTCGGCGTGAGCCATCTGTCCAAATCGCGATTGAGCAGCGCGTAGCGGCAATAGGACAGGACGAAGTCGACCCTTCCCCGCTCAGCAACATCCGCCAGGATCTTTAGCGGAAGGCCTGAAATTCCGATGAAGCGCGCCTTGCCGGACTCTTGCACCCGGCGCATCGCCGGAAGCGTTTCGGTGATGATCTGTTCGCGGTCTCCAAACTCCACGTCATGCGCTATCAGCAGATCGACATAGTCAGTTCGAAGCCTCGCGAGCGACTCGTCGATACTCGACTGGACTCGCGCGGCGGAGAAATCGAAGGAGGCCTTATCGTATCTCCCCAATTTCGTCGAAAGAACAACCCGGTCGCGCTTACCCTGAAGAGCAACGCCCAGCCGTTCCTCGGAAAGTGTTCGACCGTAATAAGGCGCGGTATCGAAGTATGTGACGCCGCTGTCGATTGCTTTGTCAACCGCTCGCTGTCCTTCCGCCGCATCGAGCGTGCCGTAATCGTTCCCTAAACCGGCCGCGCCGAAGCCAAGCTCGGACAACCGGACCCCCGTTTTGCCTAGAATGCGATTTTCCATAGTTCAGTCGTTTACTTCCACCAGAATCTTCGTAAAAGCTTCCGGAGTGTCGCTCCAGCGCTTCAGCGCATCGCCCGCTCCGTCCAGTGGCACAGTGATGGAGATTGTTTCCTCTGCGGGAAACTGACGGTTGGACAGCATAGCGATCACGGCGGGAAATTCCGTAAGCGAATTGCGGGAACCAAGGATGTCCAGTTCCTTGTGAACGAACAGCTTGGTATCGAAGCTGATTGGCTCCTTGGCCCAGCCGATGTAGACAACCCGGCCGGTATGAGCCACCTCTTCCACCGCCATCCGATACGTGGGAGGCGCGCCCACTGCCTCCACCATGACATCGGGACCCAGCCCGTTCGTAATGCCTATGAGTTCGTCGTGCAAAGATTGCGTGCGAGTGTTGACCCCAAACTGTGCGCCGGCGCGGCGCGCCAGAGCAAGCTTGCTGTCGTCCACATCGATCGCAATCACGGTTGCATCTTTGGCCGCCGCTGAAGCAATGACGCCCAGACCTACCATTCCGCAACCGATAACACCCACTGCATCAGAGGCCATTACGCGGCCCCGCTCCGCTGCATGAAAACCTACAGCTAGCGGCTCTACCAGCGTCAACTCGCGTAACGATAGATTCTCGGCACGGTACACCTTTTGCCAGGGAGCGGTAAAGTAGCCCTGCATAGCGCCGTCCCGCTGCACTCCAAGCGTCTCGTTAAACTTGCAGGCGTTCACGCGTCCGCGGCGGCAGGACGCGCATTTACCGCAACTGGTAATCGGCTGCACGGTGACGTTCGTGCCGGCGGTAAACTCGGCCGGAACATCAGGACCCGATTCGACAACAGTCGCAGCGATCTCGTGCCCAGGAATTCGCGGATAACTCACAAGAGGGTTTTTTCCCCGAAACGTGCTGAGATCAGTCCCGCACATGCCGATGAAGCGCGTCTTTAGCAGCACTTCTCCCGATGCGGGCCGGGGCTGCTGCAGCTCTCCGATGGAATACTTTCCCGGTTCAGTGATATAGAACGCTCGCATTGATCCCTTCCTGTTTGACGCGCATCACGTGACGATTATCCACCACGCTTGTTCTTCACTCATGGCAGCGGTGGAACTAGGGGCAAGGCAGTCCCACCGCTATGGCCAAAACGCCGAAACGGGACCGCGTAGATCTTCTTGAGCGCGCTGCGTTCCACCAGAAAGCTCAGCACACAGGTGAAGACAATACTGACGAACACGATCACGTAGGTCAAATCCCGTACTGCTACGCCACCTGGAAGCTTCTGCTCAATGGGAATAGCGGCGAGAACTACTGCGGCCAAACCTTTGGGACTCATGATCGCGATCAGGCTGGCATCATGCATCGGAGTCGACCGGCTCAAACCGATCCACGCGGCTAACGGCCGGATCAGGAAGATCAGGACCGTGAGCGCACATGCGTAATAGACGATGTGGATTTCGGTGAACTTGATGGAAACGCCGAGGTAAACGAAGAAAAAAGTTTTGAGAAGGAAGACGACTTCGGCGATGAACACGCGCTCCGTTTCATTGAGCGTAATCGGCTCCTGCGGAAGATAGCGCCGCATGAAGGCCATGCCATGAAACACCTCGATATTGCCTAGCACCGCTCCGAAAACAGCCGCCGCAACATATCCGCTGAATCCAAGGAGTTCGACTATGCCGAACAGCACAAATACGAAGGCCGGCGTCGTGAAGATGGAGTTCTCCAGACCACGGATGCGGCGCAACAGGATGGACCAGAGGAAGGCTGCTCCGGCGCCTGCCAGGCCCGCCAACACGAGCGTGGCGATAATCTGCCCCAGCATCTGGCCGAGACGCAGCCGGCCCAATTGAAAGCTGGCCACAAACCCGATCGCGACAACGATGCTGAGAACATCGCTGATGGCCGACTCGATAAACAGAGTCGTTCGCGACATCTCCGCCAAGTTGAGATGTTTCGTCAGCGGAACGATGACAGCGGGTGATGTGGACGCCACGATGGCTCCCAACAACAAGGTGAGGTGAATGGGCAGACTGGTGAGGAGGTGTGCCCCGACTCCAACCGTAAACATGGTCAAAAAGAAGTTGGCAAGCGTGAGAGTCAGCGTGGAGCGAATCGCGCCGCGCACAATGTCGAGATCGAGACTGAGCCCTGCCTCAAACAGAATAATAATCAGAGTTACAGTGGCGAAAACCGGCCCGACCGCGCCGAAGTTCTCGGGAGTGACCTTATGAAGAACGGGGCCGAGAACAATGCCGATGATGGTCAGCAACAGAACATCGGGTATGCGCGTCCGGCTGAATAGCCCGGTGAACGCATGGGCGACAAAGACGAGGAAGCCGACAACCAGGATATTGGCGGCTACGTGGTCCATAGATCGACCGGATCGCACCGGTGTGGTGCAGAGAAGTTTGTCACAATCGACAGAATCTCACGTTACATGCTTCTGACCGGCATCGCAACGATGTCATCCACCTGCATTGCTTCTTTGACGACGAAAGGCTCGGCATATTTGACGACGATCAGATTACCGTAGAAACGCGCCACCGCAGCCAAACGCTCTTCCACTTCGCGGTGAGACGGGAAAA
>JAOAPP010000457.1 GCA_025462985.1 Bryobacterales bacterium
GCCACGCTATTCTTGCCGTCGGTTACGACGACAACACTCAGCGATTCAAATTCCGCAACTCTTGGGGAACTGGATGGGGTGACAAAGGCTACGGCTATCTGCCCTACGCTTACCTCACCGACAACAATCTCGCCAGTGATTTCTGGACAATTCGCGCCATTACAGAAGCAGCAGCTAGTTCACCCGCACATTCAACGAGAGCGATTGCCTGATATCAGTGGCCTCCCACGGCCGCACCAGGTGCAGTTCGATCGTGCTCCCTCCGGGCTTCTCGGCGACAAAACGCCACTTATGAACGCCCGGAGATCCGATCAGCTTGGAGGTCTGCTCACCGTAGTCATCTACCAGTTTGCAGACCGGAGCGCCGTTCTTTGACACCCGCCAGCTATACCCCGTGCTCCTGTTCTCCGGCAGCGAGAGCGTGAATGCCTGCCCGACGCTCAATGTGACCTCGCTTCCATTTGCTGCCTCACTTAATTGAACGTCCATTGGCCTTCCTGACCGACTTCCGCACCCGCTGAGCATCAGAAGAGCGCAAAGCGAGAGGCTCCCATTCCGGTTCACATGAACAGAATAAACGCTCTCGCCGGCCATGGGTACAGCGTTCCTTTTAGTGAACGTGGTATTGTTGCATTCTTCGTGGCGCTTTTTGCCCCGTTCGCAAGATCATAACGCGGAGGATTGAAACAGGTGCTCCTTTCACTTGACTCGGTACTTTCGGCGGCCAGATCGGCTGCCGTCTTCGCTCAGGACCCAACAGGAAAGGCTGGCGGCGAAGCCAACCTTATCCTTCCTGATCTCAGGGAGGCGACCTTCTTCGGCGGCATCGACGGACGTTCGCTTCTGCTCTACGGCCTGATCGTGGTCGTGCTTGGGCTCTTGTTTGGGATGGT
The DNA here is from genome assembly GCA_025462985.1 of Bryobacterales bacterium. Lineage (GTDB taxonomy): Bacteria > Acidobacteriota > Terriglobia > Bryobacterales > Bryobacteraceae > Bog-105. Next base: position 894 of record JAOAPP010000457.1, read on the forward strand.
TATCTACCGGCAGCTCAAGAACCTTCCCGTTCATCGTTCGATGCTCGAAATCTCCGAGCTCATCTACGCCACCTGCAAAACCTATCTCGTCACACAAGTGAGATTTCTGCTGCTGCTCTGGGTCTTCATCGGCGCCATCATTCTCTTCTACTTCGGATTCCTGGAGCATTACGGTGCGTTTCGTGTGTTTGTAATTCTGCTTTTCAGCATCATCGGTATTTGCGGGAGCAGCGGCGTTGCCTGGTTTGGAATCCGTGTCAATACGTTTGCAAACTCGCGCGCGGCATTCGCAAGCCTGCGCGGTAAGCCATTCCCGTGTTACGAAATTCCGCTAAAAGCCGGCATGAGCATCGGCATGCTTCTGATCAGCGTCGAGCTGCTCATCATGCTCTTCATCCTGCTGTTCATTCCGCATGACTATTCGGGTGCCTGCTTCATCGGATTCGCCATCGGTGAGTCTTTGGGCGCCGCGGCCTTACGCGTTGCCGGCGGCATCTTCACCAAAATTGCAGATATTGGCGCCGACCTCATGAAGATCGTCTTCAAGATCAAAGAGGACGACGCGCGTAATCCTGGCGTTATTGCCGATTGCACCGGCGACAACGCAGGCGATTCTGTCGGCCCTAGCGCAGATGGCTTCGAGACCTACGGCGTCACAGGTGTGGCGTTGATCTCGTTTATCGTGCTCGCGGTACGCAGCCCGCTTGTGCAAAGTCAACTGCTCGTTTGGATCTTCGCCATGCGCGTAATGATGGTCGTCTCCTCCGGCCTCTCTTATTTGCTGAACGAAGCATTGGCTAAGTCCAAGTACCGCAATCTCGACAAAATGAATTTTGAGGCGCCGCTTACGACGCTCGTCTGGCTCACTTCACTGGTGTCCATTGCGGCCACGTACATCGTTTCCTACGCCATGGTTCCGGATCTCGGCGGCGATACCTCGCTCTGGTGGAAGCTCTCCTCCGTCATCACCTGTGGAACGCTTGCGGGGGCCGTCATCCCTGAATTGGTGAAGGTCTTCACGTCCACCGAGTCACGGCACGTGCGGGAAGTGGTCGCGTCCGCTCGCGAAGGCGGCGCTTCTCTGGCCATTCTTTCGGGCTTCGTTTCGGGGAACTTCAGCGCCTTCTGGCTGGGTCTCGCCATCGTCGTTCTCATGACCGCGGCCTATGGGGTCAGCACGGCGGGGCTGGGCGAGCTTATGCTGGCCCCATCTGTGTTTGCTTTCGGGCTGGTGGCTTTCGGCTTCCTGGGCATGGGGCCCGTCACCATCGCCGTGGATTCCTACGGCCCCGTCACCGATAATGCGCAGTCAGTCTACGAGCTCTCGACAATCGAACAACTCCCCGGCATTGAAGCCGAAATCAAGAACAGCTATGGCTTCGACGTTCAGTTCGAGCGAGCCAAAGAGAACCTGGAAGAAAACGACGGTGCGGGAAACACGTTCAAGGCGACGGCAAAGCCGGTGCTCATCGGCACGGCTGTCGTGGGCGCCACCACCATGATCTTCTCCATCGTTGTCGCATTAACAAACGGATTGCGTCCGGATATGCTTTCGAACCTGTCCATTCTTCACCCGCCGTTCCTTCTAGGGTTCATCACTGGTGGCGCGATTATCTACTGGTTTACCGGCGCTTCTACCCAGGCCGTCACCACCGGCGCGTATCGCGCAGTCGAGTTCATCAAGGCGAACATCAGGCTCGAAGGCGTCACCAGGGCCTCCGAAGCCGATAGCAGAAAGGTAGTCGAGATCTGCACGCGCTACGCCCAGCGCGGCATGCTCAATATCTTCATCGCTGTATTCTTCCTCACGCTCGGGTTCGCGTTTGTGGAGCCATTCTTTTTCATCGGCTATCTGATCTCCATCGCTATTTTCGGCCTATATCAGGCCATCTTCATGGCCAATGCCGGA
>JAOAPP010000476.1 GCA_025462985.1 Bryobacterales bacterium
CGGTCGACGTAGTAGGAGAGCGGCGTCGGCAAGGGCTGCGTGAAGAAGTGGTATTGGAGCGCGTGGAAGTTGCGCCAGTTGGGATCGTGCGAAGTGAGTTTGACGACACCCGACTCGAACATCAACCGGAACAGCAGGAACCGGTAAGCCCAAACGAGTAGCGGAGAGCCGGCGAACAACGCGAGGAAGCCGGCTTCAAGCAGAAGGGCATCCCATTGAAAGTTGCTAAACGGCTGACCCACCAATACGAGGGAAAGATAAAGAATCCAGCAAAGGAAGGCCGCGAAACGATTCAGGATGCCGGCCAGCATAAGCGAGGCGCCGATGCACCCGGCAATGCAGCACGCCACCAGGGCGCGATCGCTCATTCGGAATAAGAAAAGAGTCGGGAAATGCCAGAATGATCTCGCGCCATACTGTGCATGGACCGCACTGATGTAGGAAGTTGCCGGCGAGACGCCGTGTGAGCCGACCAGGCCAACGATCTGCGGCCAAAAGGACGCGAATGAGATCAGGTAGACAAGTCCGAGCAGACGGAGAAAGACCGCCTCGGTCGTGGCGAATTCCGGCGGCCTTGCCAGAAACTCTCCGACCTTATTGAGGATGTGACGCAAGCTCATCCGCCGTGATGAAGATTGGCGCAATGTCCACAGGGATGTCTTGGAAGCGGTTGAGGGTGTTTGCCACTGCGGGCCTCATCACTCCAAGTTGCGCCAGCATGTTCTTGGCGGCGGTGTAATCCCCTCTCGCCTCGATAGTCAAAAGCTCGTGGGTCAGATCGCGGACCGCCTGCTTCATTTTCGGAAAATTCACTTCGAACGTCCCATCCGGCCGAGCGACGAAAGCGCCTCGATCCAGAAGATAGTTGAACTGAATGGCCATACCGCGCCCGTGGGCCTCGCCCACTCCAAATCGAAGCGTTCTGAAGGCAGATGCGAGAAAGGTGTTGTACAGTTTGCGCTCGACCGCATCGCCTCCGGGGAGGATTCTTCGATCGAAGAAGTATTGCAGCATGAAGAGTCCCGTCACGTCCGCTTTCGCCTCCTCGATAGTGCTGTACGTGTCCTTAAGCTGCAAGCGAACTGACGATTTGCGCCCGTTCACCTGGACTTCCTGCGGCCCGATACCGTGGCTCAGTTCATGCGCGAGGATATGGGTAAAAAACGAGTCGAAGCTGACGTCCCCCTGCGCTGCGGGCGGAAGAACCAGACGCGAGATGGGCAGCAGCGTGTTTTGAAATTTGGCGTACTGCACATTCTTCAACATGACCTTCTTGCTCCCCTTTTGCAGGATGATGCGCTCATCATTGGGAAGATTGAAGGCGGCCGTCTGCACGCCGTGATTACCGTCACCCGCCGACAGGATTTCATTGACAACGCGGATCGGCGTGCTTGTTCCGAGTTTAGGGTTGCGAAACGCCGGGTCGAGAGGTAGATTGTCTTCCACTTGCTGCAAATGGCTGGAGAAGTCTTTGAGCCTGTGTGTTTCCGCCTGGTCCGTAAGGCAGACATAGGCTTCAAATGAGGCTTTATAACCGAAAATCTGATCGTTGTAAGTTTCGTAGGGTCCGATGGTGATGTCGATGGGGGCGTTCAGATCCATCCATGCGATGTCGCTTTTGAAGTAATCGTCATGGAGAAAAGCGGCTGCCCGTGTCCGCAGAAACTGCTTCAGAGAAGGATCGTTCGTCAGAGTGGCGGCCTCGCGCAGGAGGGCAGAAGCTCTGAGAAGGTCTGCGTGATATTCACGATGGTAAGGAACGATGTGCAGGTGCCTGCTCTTCGGATTCCGGCGAATTACGGTGAAGAAGCCGCGAGCCGCTTCGGCCTGCTTCGGGGGCAATGTGCGAACCCAGGTTTCAAACTCTTCGCGGGTCATATCTTCCGGATAGAAATTCGCCCCGGGCGGACGATGAGCCGGAACGCCCGGAATAAAAGCGCGATGGCCTTCCAACGTGGACCAGGGACCTTTACTGATCCAAAAAAGACGCGCTCTGGCTTGCCCTTCCGCTGAGGTGTCCCGTTCCAGAGCGCGAAAGAGTTGCTCATTTCTTGCCCAGACTTGGTTAACAAATACGAGATCCATCACTTGGGCCGCCTCGATCAGGCGCACCAAGGCTTTTCGATCTCCGGGCGTTAGATGTGAGGTATCCACTCTGATCGGTGTTGGAGTGAACTGCGCTGCCATCTGCCCCAGTTCGGCAACGTCAGGATAAGGAGAATTTTGATTGGTTTCGGCGATCATCGGTGAGGCAAGCAGAGACAAAAGAATAAGCGATCTCATCAGAAAGGCTACTTTCGAGGGTAACGCGCTCTTCGGTCGGTCACCACAGGGTGTGCTATGTTGCGAAGGGAACCTTGAAACCGGCGCGGTAGCCAAGTGGTAAGGCAGAGGTCTGCAAAACCTTTATTCGGCGGTTCGATCCCGCCCCGCGCCTCCAACAACTTCGCTCCATTTCAATCGTTTAGCTCGTAGACCAAAGGGGATAGCGAATCCCCAAATAGGACGAAGAGAAGCCGAAGTCCGGACAAAAGTCGGACAAAGGTCGGACAAGAAGACGGACAAAAAATCTGGCTCGGTCCGATTAGGCCAGTCCTGTCTCC
>JAOAPP010000480.1 GCA_025462985.1 Bryobacterales bacterium
CCGAATTCTACGGCGTGAACACCTTTGATATGTACAAGATGAAGGAGAAGCTTCCGAAGGAAGTTTATCTCAAGCTGGTCGCCACCGTGAACACCGGCAAGAAGCTTGATCAGGACATCGCCAACACGGTCGCTCATGCCATCAAGGAATGGGCTCTGGGCCGCGGCGAGACTCATTACACCCATTGGTTTCAACCGCAGACCGGCACGACCGCCGAGAAGCATGATGCCTTTCTTTCATACGACGACAACGGCCGCACCATTGAGAAGTTCTCAGGCGCGCAATTGATTCAGTCCGAGCCCGATGCCTCAAGTTTTCCGTCCGGCGGCATGCGTACGACCTTCGAAGCTCGTGGTTATACCGCTTGGGATCCGTCCAGCCCCGTGTTCATCATGGAACACGCCAATGGCAAGACTCTGTGCATTCCTTCGGTCTTCATCAGTTATTACGGCGATGCGCTCGATGAAAAAACCGGTCTGCTTCGCTCGATGGAAGTGCTTTCGCAGAAGGTCTGCGATCTGCTGCATCTGATGGGCGAGAAGAACGTCAAGCGTGTGCTTCCGAACCTGGGCATTGAACAGGAATATTTCCTGATCGATCGCACATTCGCGAGCCTGCGTCCGGATCTGGTGATGAGCGGTCGCACGCTCATCGGCGGCCAGCCGCCCAAAGGCCAACAGCTCGAAGACCATTACTTCGGTTCGATCCCGTCTCGCGTCCAGGCCTTCATGGCGGAGATGGAATACGAGCTCTACAAGCTCGGCGTGCCGGTCAAGACCCGTCACAATGAAGTGGCGCCCAGCCAGTTTGAGTCCGCGCCGATTTTCGAGGAAGCCAATATCGCGACTGATCACAATCAGATCACGATGGAAGTCATGCGCAAGGTGGCCCAGCGCCATAATTTCGCGATCCTCCTGCACGAGAAGCCGTTCGCCGGCATCAACGGCAGCGGCAAGCACAATAACTGGTCGATGAGCGTGGCGGCTTCCGGTTCGGATTTTGATGGCGACAACCTGCTTGATCCGGGCAAGACTCCGCACGAGAACCTGCGCTTCCTGCTCTGTCTGGTAAGCGTGCTCAAGGGCGTGCACAAGCATGCGGGCCTGCTGCGCGCAGGCATCGCTTCTTCGGGCAACGATCATCGTCTGGGTGCGAACGAAGCGCCTCCCGCGATCATCTCGGCTTTCCTGGGTGACATGCTCAACCGCATTCTCGATGAAATCGAGAAGGGGACGGTCTCCACCAAGAGCGCCGAAGCCGCGGTCATCCAGCTCGGTGTCAGCAAGCTTCCTGAAGTCATGAAAGACAATACCGACCGCAATCGCACGAGTCCGTTCGCTTTCACCGGCAACAAGTTCGAGTTCCGCGCGGTGGGATCCTCGGCCTCTTCCGCTTTTCCTGTCACTTTGCTCAATGCGGCCGTCGCTGACGGATGTGTCGAGATCACGAAGAAGCTGCAGGACAAGATGAAGTCGGCCAAGACGCAGGATGCCGCGATCATGGAAGTCCTCCGTGAAGCGATCATCGAAACCAAGGCAGTGCGTTTCGAAGGCAACGGCTATTCGGACGAATGGGTTAAAGAAGCCGAAAAACGCGGTCTTCTCAACTTGCGCAAGACTCCGGAAGCCCTGGCTCAGATCGTGAGTCCGACTTCGAAGGAAATGCTGACCCGCTTGGGCATCTTCACCGAAGCCGAAGTGAACTCGCGCTACCATGTCCGTACTGAACGCTACGTGAAGAATCTCCTGATCGAAGTGGATACACTTCGTCACATGGTGGACACGCAGGTTCTGCCTGCTTGTTATGCTTACCACTCGGTGTTGGCAACAGGCGTGGCAGCGGCTAAGGCCGCTGGTGTGGGCGCTCCGCAAGGAGACACCCTGAGCCGGATGACCAAGCTCCTGACGGATCTCCAGTCCAGGCGCACTGCTCTTGAGTCGGCATGGCACAAGACAGAGACGTTGAGCAATGAAGACGACAAGGCCAAGCACCTGGCCAAGGATGTCTCGAACATCATGCTCGATGTGCGTACGGCCTGCGATGAGCTCGAGTCGATCGTGGCGGATGACTTCTGGCCGTTGCCGAAGTACCGCGAGATGCTGTTCCTGTCTTAAAAAGGTGTCGGACACCTTTTTGATGCTTGCTGCGTTATGATTTGAATAGAAGGCCCCCGTTCCGGATTCCGGGGCGGGGGTTTTGCTTATTCCAACATCTGTGGGAAGCCGTCTTTATATGAAATTCCTGCGCTTGTTGAGTTCCGACAAGGAGGGGTCGCATATGTACTGGAAATAGAGGGCGTAGTGCCACAGGCAGCTACTGCGCCAGAGTTTGCCCAGCTTTTTCTGACTGCAACCGAAGCCGTGTCCGTATAATTGAAAAACAGATCACCCCACATCAGGAAGTCGTGGTTGGGGGCGTTGTCGCCCACGCCACCCTCTTGGGCGTAGTTCGGCGCATAAGACGTTGCTGAGTTGATCTGGTTAAGGTTGTCCCAGGAACGGACCATCAATCGAATTCGGGCTAAAACTTCTTTATGTTGATCGTAGCAGGTGTAAGTGTAATAGGGCTGGGGAAAATGGTTAGAGATGCTGAAACCCGTTGAGCTCAGTGCAGTTCCCGGAATTGGGAGAAGGCTCCCTCCATTCAGAAAATCATTGGCAAGTTGATTCACAGCCGGCGGAAAATCCTTGGCTGAGATACCCGCAACGTTTCCAGCCGAAA
>JAOAPP010000500.1 GCA_025462985.1 Bryobacterales bacterium
AGAGACAATGGAAATCGCGCCCCAATCCACCATCGGAAGACTGGTCGAGTCGGTCTCGGGGCGCTACGAAACCCTTCGGGACAAGCGACCGTCCATTCTGTTTGCCAGGAACAGATAGTTTGCCTCAGCCGATGTCGCGCTTACAGAGGACGACGAGGTGGCATTTTTGCCGCCGGTGAGCGGCGGTACCGGCGGGCCGCTGACAATTGAGGACACGGACGGACACTTTTTTGCGATCACACGAAAGGCCATCGACACGCTGCATCTCGTCGACAAGATGCAGCGACCCGACGATGGCGCTGTGGTTGTATTTGAGGGCGTGGTTCGCAACAACACGAAGGGCCGGCGGACGGAGTATCTGGAATACGAATGCTACGAGCAGATGGCGCTTGAGCAGATGGCGCGCATTGGGCGGCAGATCGCCGGCGAGTTTGCGATCGGGCGGCTTGGAATTGTTCATCGCCTGGGCCGGCTGGAGATCGGGGAAGCGAGCGTCGTGGTGGTGACAACGGCTCCACATCGGGGCGCGGCCTTTGACGCAGCTCGGCAAGGAATCGATAGATTGAAGCGCGAAGTACCTATCTGGAAGAAGGAGTTCTTCGCCGATGGCGCCGTCTGGGTGGATGGCGAATGGGATGAGCGACTTCGAGCGGGTTCGGTTGTCCAACATCCTTTGTAGGGTCATGCTGCTGTGCGCGCTGCCGTTAGTGGCGGGTGCGCAGTTCAAGCCGGCAGATCCGGCCGCAGGCTCGGCCACGCCGCCCACATTCTCGGTCAAGGTCAATCTGGTTCGATTGCTGGTTTCGGCCCACGATGCCACAGGCGCGCCGGTGACGACTCTCAATCAGGATGACTTCGAGGTTCGCGACTCGGGCGTGGAACAGAAGATTGCGGTGTTCGAGCGCAAGACTTCCCTGCCCTTATCGGTGGCAGTGCTGATCGACACCAGCGGCAGCACACAAATCGATCTGCACTACGAAGTGGACTCTGTCCTGCGTTTCATTCCGATGCTTCTCAACGCAGGCAACTCGCAGGATGCGTTTTCCCTGTTCAGCTTCAATTGGCGCACCAGCATGGACCTGGATTTTACACGCAGCCTGAAGCGGGCGGAAAAGGCGCTGCGCGGATTGCATGGAGAGGGTGGGACGTCGCTGTACGACGCCATTTACTTAGCAAGCGACTCGCTTGCCGGGCGTGAAGGGCGGCATGTCATGGTGGTTGTCACCGACGGCGGCGACACCACCAGCTACAAGAAGTTCGGCGATGCACTCCAAGCGGCACAGCAGGCCGATGTGGTCCTATACCCCATTGTTGTGGTACCGATTTCGAACGATGCGGGCCGGAATATCGGAGGAGAGCATGCGCTAGCCACTCTCGCTTCTTCAACCGGGGGACGGATCTTCTATCCCGAGGGATTCGAGCGGGTGGATGAGGCCCTGGCCGACATTCTGCAGGAGCTGCGGACGCAGTATCTGTTGGGCTTTTATCCTCAGGGAACGGCAGCGCAGCCCAAAAGCTATCATGCGGTCACCGTCAAGACGCGGGCCGAAAAAGCAAAACTCTCAACTCGCAGCGGCTATTACGAGCCATAAGCCGACTCGACGTATCGCTCACCTATCCTAAAGACAGGGACGCATGAGTAACTTCTTAGATGCCGCGATCGAGATCGCGCGAGAGGCGGGCGAGATTCTGCTCGCCCATCGCGGCGTGAGCTTTGAATATAAAGGTGACCACGACCTTGTCACGGCGGCCGATCGCGCCAGTGAACAATTGATTCTCAAGCGCCTGCGGGAGAGGTTTCCGGAGCACGGAATCGTGGCCGAAGAGGGCGGACGGGCGGAGATGCAGGCGGAAATGCGGTGGTATGTGGACCCGCTGGACGGCACGACCAACTTTGCTCATGGTTATCCGATGTGGAACGTGACACTGGGTCTGGCGAAAAAGGGCGAAGTGATTGCCGGCGTGGTTTACGATCCGCTCGGTGGCGAGCTGTTTGCCGCAGAACGCGGCGCTGGAGCGCGTCTGAACGGTGCACCGATCCATGTCAGCAAGGCTCCTTCACTGAAAGAATCGCTGGTCTCTACCGGGTTCCCGAACCACCATCGGGAGCGGAACGTGAATATCCATTTCTACTACCAGCTTGCGATGCTTACTCACGGCGTTCGTCGGGGCGGTTCGGCGGCAATCGATCTGGCCTACACGGCTTGCGGACGCCTGGACGGCTTTTGGGAGTTCGGTTTGAATCCGTGGGACATGGCCGCGGGGTCGCTGCTGGTGCAAGAGGCGGGAGGAAAGGTTTCCGGGATGCTCGGCGAGTCGTACTCGGTTCATGGGCCGCATGTTCTGGCCGACAACGGGCATATCCATTCGGAAGCCATTGAATTATTCAACGAGGTATTCGCCGGCAAATACCGCCAGCAGATGCCCGAGATTTCCGGGCAGGAAAGGATCGTCAATGGTTGACATTCCGGCCGTTCCGTTAACACTGGAAGGTTCGGCGGTGCTTCACCAGATGTTCCGGATACGCCGGACTGCATGGCGGGCGCTCGATGCGGACAGTAAAGAGAGGATCCTGGAAGCTGCACTTCTCGCTCTCACACGACTGGAGCATGGGGCGAAGGAGGGTCACCCGAACCAGACGGCGTTCTTTTCGCAGGTCGGCCACAAGGGCGATCTGATGGTGCTGCATTTCCGAGACACCATCGAGGACCTGCACCGAGCCGAACTTGCGATCGCTCAGCTGGAGCTTTCCGATTACCTGGAGCCGACGCACTCCTACCTGTCGGCGGTCGAACTCGGGCTATATGAATCGTCGGCGAAGACTTATGGCGCGCTGGCCGAGAAGGGATTGGTTCCATATACGCCCGAGTGGAATGCCGGCACAGCGGAAGTGATCGCGCGTCAGAGCGCGGCGATGAGTCCGCGATTGTTTCCTGAAATTCCATCCTCCCAGTACCTGTGTTTTTACCCGATGGACCGCAAGCGCGGTGAAAACAAGAATTGGTACGAGGTCTCGATGGCCGAACGCCAGCGCATGATGCATGAGCACGGGATGATCGGTCGCCGTTATGCAGACTGCGTGCGGCAGATCATCAGCGGTTCGATCGGGTTCGATGACTGGGAATGGGGTGTGGACCTGTTCGCCGATGACGCCAACGTGTTCAAGAAACTGATTTACGAGATGCGCTTCGACGAAGTAAGCGCCGTGTATGCGCTGTTCGGCAGCTTCTATATAGGGCTGCGCATTCCGGCGGCGGCGCTTCAGGAAATTCTGGTCGGGAACCTGCCCTGATTTACACCCAAACCTAGCTTCGGTCTTCTAGATTCAACATATTGGAATGGTACGCTTAGTATTCGAAAAATGCGCACAGTTGACTTAATTCACCGTAAGAGGGATGGCGAAGAGCTCTCGCCGGAAGAAGTGCACTTCCTGGTGGACGGCTATACCCGCGGTGAAATCCCCGATTATCAAACCTCGGCTTTCCTGATGGCCGTCTTCTATTCAGGCATGAGCGATCGCGAAGTGAGTGCTCTGACGCAGTCCTTCATTGCGTCGGGCACCACTCTGGACCTATCTTCCATTCCCGGTGTGAAGGTGGATAAGCACTCCACCGGCGGAGTTGGCGATAAGACCAGCCTAATTTCGGCGCCATTGGCAGCGGCGGCGGGCGTGGTTGTGCCGATGATTTCGGGGCGTGCGCTTGGGCACACCGGCGGGACGCTCGACAAGCTCGAATCTATTCCGGGATTCCGAACCGACCTCTCGCTGGACGAGTTTCGGGAACAGCTGGCGAAGCACAATCTGGCTTTTATCGGCCAAACGGCCGAGGTCGCACCAGCCGACGGCAGGTTTTACGCGCTGCGCGACGTGACGGCGACGGTGGAGTCCATTCCGCTGATTGCATCTTCCATCATGGCGAAGAAGATCGCTGTGGGACTTGATGCGGTGGTGCTGGATGTAAAGGTTGGCGCGGGTGCATTCATGAAGAAGCAGGTCGATGCCCGCCGCCTGGCGCAGATGATGGTCGGAATTGGCCGGCGCATGGACAAGCGGGTTCAGGCACTGATCACGGATATGAACCAGCCGCTTGGCTACGCGGTTGGAAATGCGCTCGAGATCATGGAAGTGTCGCAGACGCTGCAAAACGCGGGGCCGGCCGATCTGACACGGCTCTCTCTTGAACTGGCAGCCCGCATGATCTTCCTCGGGAAGATTACGAAGACTCTGGACGAAGCGCGTGAGATGGCGCAAGCCCGACTGCTCGATGGTTCCGGGTATCGGAAGTTCAAGGAAGTGATCACCGCTCAGGGTGGCAACGCGCAGGTGCTCGATCGGTTTGAGCTGCTGCCCAACGCTACCGGAGCTCAGGAGATCACGACGGCTCGCGGAGGCTACGTTAGCGGCATTGACGCTGAACTGATTGGCCAGGCCTCCTCGATGATCGGCGCCGGTCGCGGCGCCAAGGAAGATTCCATCGACCCGGCAGTCGGTGTCATCCTCGAGGTAAAGGTCGGTCAAAAAATCGAAGCGGGCAGCATCCTGTGCCGGCTCTACTACACGAACGGCGATCAGCTCGAAGGGGCAGCCGAGCTGGTGGAAGACGCTTTCCGGATCTCACAGCATCCGGTGGACGAGCGTGACCTCATTCTCGAAGTCGTGAGCTGATCCGGCATTGATGGCCAGATTCGACGGACTGGTTGGCCTGGTCGCCATCGTAGCGAGTGCATACCTTTTTTCCACAAATCGCCGCGCCATTCAGAAGCGCGTGGTGGTTTGGGGCATTGTTCTTCAATTCTCCTTCGCCATCCTGGTCCTGAAGACAGGGTTCGGGAAGCTTTTCTATGCCCTGAGCCAGGCAGTGAACCAGCTGCTGAACTACAGCAGCGCGGGCTCGGCATTTGTGTTCGGCGACAAGCTCGGAATCCGAAACGGTGAGTTCGGAACGATTGTGGCATTTCACGTTCTGCCGATCGTTATCTTCATCTCTTCGCTGTTCGCAATTCTCTATTATCTGGGTGTAATGCAGTTGTTTGTGAAGATGATGGCGATCATCATGCAGCGTTTCATGGGGACGAGCGGGGCGGAGTCCACTTGCGTCGCGGCCAGTATTGTCATGGGCCAGACGGAGGCCCCACTTACGATTCGGCCGTTTCTCGAAAAGCTGACCAACTCCGAGCTGTTCACCATCATGACGAGCGGCATGGCTCACGTTTCAGGTGCGGTGATGGCGGCGTATGTGGCGATTGCAGGAGTTTCGATTGCACATCTGTTGACGGCTGTGATTATGACTGCGCCGGCGACGCTGATGCTCGCCAAAATGTTCTACCCCGAGCAGGAGAGCCCGGTGACTGCGGGCACCTTGAGTGTGGAGATCGAGCGGCCGGGCGTGAATCTGATCGACGCAGCCGCTCGCGGCGCGGGCGACGGGTTGCAACTGGCGCTGAATATCGCCGGGATGCTGATCGCATTTCTTGCGCTGGTGGCTATGGTCAATGGCGGGTTTGCGTGGGTGCACTCCATAGCTTCGTGGTTCCCCGCTTCGCTGCAGCAGACGCTGGCGATCCTGTTCGCGCCCGTGGCCTGGATGCTTGGTGTGGACTGGAAGGACTGCGCGACGGTTGGAAATCTGCTTGGCACCCGGATGGTATTGAACGAGTTTGTGGCGTTCGTAGACCTCGGCAAGGTGAAGCCGATGCTTGACCAGCGATCATTTGTGATCGCCACGTTTGCTCTTTGCGGGTTCGCGAATCTCAGCTCGATAGCAATTCAGATCGGCGGCATTGGCGCGCTGGCGCCGTCGCGGAAATCCGACTTGGCGCGACTGGGGTTGAAGGCGATGCTGGTGGGAACGCTCGCTAATTTCATGTCGGCATGCATCGCCGGCATCCTGCTTTAGAACTGAACGCTGTAGACGCAAACCATTTAGACTCAAACCATGCGTGGTGCCGCGCAATATGTCAAAGCAAAGACCACAATTGTGCCGGAGGTGGGCGTAGTCCTCGGATCAGGGCTGGGGGCGTTTGCCGACTCCCTGATTCATAGTGTCCGGATCCCGTATAGCGAGATTCCCGGGATGCCGATATCGACTGCCATCGGGCACGCGGGTGAACTCGTGATCGGCACGTTGGGCGCCGACGGCCATGGCACGGTGGAGGTCGCGGTCATGTCAGGCCGGTTCCATCTTTACGAGGGCTACTCGGCGCGGGAAGTGACGGCCGGCATCCGGCTGTTCCGGGGACTGGGTCTGAAACGGGTGGTTCTCACCAACGCGGCGGGCGGCATCGGTGTGAACTTGTCACAGGGGTCGCTTGTCCTGATCTCGGATCACATCAATCTGCAGGCAGCGAATCCGCTTGTTGGACCGAATGATCCGGCTCTGGGGCCACGCTTCCCCGATATGACGGAAGCCTATTCGTATCGATTGCGCAGTCTGGCGCACGAGGCGGCCGAAGAACTTGGCATTCCGCTTCCCGAGGGAATTTACGCAGCAGTGCTGGGGCCGAATTACGAGACTCCGGCCGAGATCCGTTATCTGAGAGCAATTGGAGCCGACCTGGTGGGCATGTCGACGGTACCGGAAGTGATTGCGGCCAATCATATGGGAATGGAAGTACTCGGGATATCATGCGTTACGAACTTAGCGGCGGGGCTGAGTGGTGACAAGCTGGACCAGCAAGAGGTTTTGGAGACCGGACACCGGATTTCGGGAACTTTGTTGAAGTTGCTGTCCGCGCTGCTGCCGCGAGTGCCATGAGCGTGGTGCTGTTCGACATTGACGGCACGCTGCTGCGCAATGCGGGGGCGCA
>JAOAPP010000501.1 GCA_025462985.1 Bryobacterales bacterium
TCACGATGCGAAGGCGGCATATACGTCCGCATTTCCACCAGGTAGGTCCGCAGCAGATCCTCCTTATGGCCGATACCCAACATTGCATCGAGAGAAGGAATAATTGCACTCTGAGCGCCGGTCTCACCCCGGAACTGCTGCGGCTTGCCGCCATACTCTGTGACACCTTCATAGACAACACCGTCAGGCAGATCCGGATGATTCTTCCAGCCATGTATATAAGGTCGAACGCGATGGTAATAGATGTACGGATCGCAGAACTCCGGCATACGCGCCAGCGTTGTGTACATGCTGCGGATCGCCTCATTCACAACTGCCAGTTGCCGGCGTAGCCTTTCCGAGTCACCCTGCTCGGCAGCATCAAGACATTCATGCAGAGCCGCTATACCGGACGCGGCTTTCCGCTCAATGTCGACGTGTATGAGGATGAACCACTCTTCGTCGATGCCTCCGAGAAAGTTCTGGATCAGTCCGATGTTTCCACACTCCACTTCGCGCGCCGGATCGAAGCGGAAGAAATTGTGCAAGGCATAGCTGCTGTAGCTAAGCACCGGCGGACGGCCTAAATGCACGGAGACGGCGTGCCACGGAACAGCAAGCCGCTTCGGCAGCACCCTCGCAGGACTTTTCTCGCACCAGACGTAAGCATGCCCGAGATAGCTAAGCAATAGCATCGCTCGCTCCAGTTCACGCTCACCCGCGACCGCCTCTGTCGTAAAAGGCGGAAGCTCTTCTATGCTTCGCCGTAAATGATCGGACGCAAGATATTTCGGAAGGTGAAGAGCAACGTCTTCCCAATGGTCAAAAAGCTTCGGCAGGCGACGAAGAGGATCTTGCAGAGGGAGAAAACCGCGCTCGCAGTTAAGCTCGCGCGCGGCGACCAAGGATGACATTCATAGTTTTCCTTATCCCGCTTGGTGGTTTGGCGCGTGCGCAACGGAGCGCCGAACTCTTGGGTAACTCGAAAATATCAAACAAGCGCCTCCCCAGGCAAGAGCGGATTCACTCGTAGCGAAGAGCGCTAGTCGGCTCAACCCGGCTCGCCCGCAGCGCAGGAATAAAGCCGGCGAACAATGCCACCGCAGCCGAAATGATCGTAGCAGTCACAATCGTTGTCGGATCGTTCGGTTCCAGCCCGAAAAGCAGTTGCCGGATGAGATGAGTGAGTGCGATTGCCGCGGGAATTCCCACGAGCACGCCCGCTGCCACCAGCACCAGCACTTCGCGCATCACCATCCACAGCACGTTTCCCCGCACTGCGCCCAGCGCCATTCGAATCCCGATCTCCCGGGTCCGTCGTGAGACTGTATACGCCATTACACCGTAAAGCCCCGTCACCGCCAGCACCGTCGCGAGAAAACCGAATGCCGCCGACAGACTGGCAATCAGGCGCTCCGAGCGCAGCGATAAATCGATCTGCTCCTCCGTACTGCGCATGCCGTAAATCGGCAGGTTCGAATCCAGCTGCCGGACTTTCTTGCGAACAAGCCCTGCCAGTTCCTTCGACTCGAGCGCGCTTCGCACATACACGGTCATTCCCGAAACCTGCCGGCCGGCCAGAAACGGCACGAACGCCTGTACTGGAATCTCATCGCGCAGGTTCGTATACTTGACATCCTTCACCACACCGATGATTTGCATCGGAGTCTTGGTCCCTGGATCGGAACCGAACCCGACGTGCAGTCCAATCGGATCTCGCCCGGCGAAATACTTTTTGGCAAATGACTCGTTGATGATGATCTTTGTCGGCGAGTAATCGTCAGGATCCGGTCCTCTTTTGACGGACTCTACATCCTGAATCGTAAAATCCCGTCCGCGCAGCACCGGAATGCCGAGGGTCGCAAAATAATTCGGCCCAACGGAATTCATGTACGGTTCCGGGGTTGCCCCGGGCTTCGGTGTGTACCCTTCCACGGCCATTGAGCTGTCCCACTCGTTGTCCTCAAGGATTCTTACCGCTGCCAGCCCGACAGAAGTGACGCCAGGAACCGCCCTGAGCTCATCCGTCAG
This sequence comes from Bryobacterales bacterium, assembly GCA_025462985.1. Taxonomy (GTDB): domain Bacteria; phylum Acidobacteriota; class Terriglobia; order Bryobacterales; family Bryobacteraceae; genus Bog-105. The sequence goes on from JAOAPP010000501.1 coordinate 2,011, forward strand.
ACGGTTGTAAAAAACTTTTGACCGGTCGGACGAGTAGCCGTTCAGCGACGGATCCAGATTGAACCCGACCAGGCGCTCCGCCCGGAAGCCGGGGCCAAGGTTACGCAGGTTCGCCAGTGTGCGGACAAACAGCCCCGCGCCAATCAACAGCAGCAGCGAAAGCGTCACCTGCAGTGTCACCAGCGCTTTGCGTAAACCGACGTGAGTTCCGCCGACGACCGCGCCCGCTTCGTTCTTCAGAGTCGGGGTAACATCCGGACGTGATGCCCGAATTGCAGGAATCAGCCCAAAAAGCATCGTGGTGGCCAGCATTACTGCAAAGGTAAAGAAAAGCAACCGGCCATCCGGAAGCGCCGCAAGCTGAAGTGAGTAATCCCCGGAATCTGAAGGTAAAAACGCCGCCACCAAAACCCGGTTTGCAGCCCATCCGAACGCCAGCCCCGTCACCGCTCCCATCATCGAGAGCAGCAAACTTTCTATCAGCAGCTGTCGGATAATCTGCGCCCGGGCGGCGCCCACCGCAAGCCGGATCGCAATCTCTTTTTGCCGGGTGGTGGACCGTGCAAGCAGCAAGTTCGCAAGATTCGTGCATGCCATCAACAAAACTGCGCCTGTAATTGCC
>JAOAPP010000503.1 GCA_025462985.1 Bryobacterales bacterium
GTAGACATTTCCCGCAGCGTCGAGACCAATGCCCTGCCCGTTGGACAAGTTGACCCCATAGTAGCTGGCGAAGACATACTGAGCGCCCGCGGAGTCCAGCTCCGCGTAGAAGGCTGACCCACACGGGCTGCAGACTTGCGCCTGATAAGCATTCACGGTCTGTAACGTTGAATCCACCACAAGCCCGGTGACAAAAGCATTGCCTGCGGCGTTGACCGTGATGGCGTGGGGAAGGACCTGGCCGGAACCAAGCAGCGTTGAATAGACGAGTGAACCTGTGGGATCGAACTTGGCTACGAATCCTGCGTTGCAGAAGCTGCCACAAGTACCCAGGTTTTGCGAGGTAACCGGAAAGCCGGGATCATCGGTGATGCCGGCCACGTAGGCGCTTCCGTCCGTGCCCACCGCAAGTCCAGTCGCGCTGCTGTAGCTCTGCGACGGGATGTAGGTGGAGTAGAGGATCGTGTCGCCGGCCGGGTTCAGTTTCGTGAGTATGACCTGCTGCGTGACGGCTGACCCGCTGGATTTGCCATTGACAACGGGATAGTCCAGCGCGGAGGTCTCGCCGGCAAAGAGAAGATCGCCGGAGGAGTCTACGGCCAGCGCACTGATCTGAGTTGAGTTCGAAGTCACAAAGGACGTTGCGTAGACCACGACCGGGTCGATGACGAGCCTGGCAGCGGCATCGTGCGAACCGACGGAGAAGCTTACGCGTTGATCATTCCGCAGAGCGAAATGAACATCCACGTCCTGCCGGTCGCCGTTCTTCTCCTGCCAGGCATGCGGTGCCAGAAAGCGAAGTGTTCCGTTGCTCGTGGGAAGTAGGAGGTCTCCGTTGTCATCCACGTGCGCTGCGCCGGCACCGCGGAAGGCGAACTGAATCTGATCGGGGCGCGCTCCGGGCGCGAGCTCGAAGTCGTATTCCATCTGATTCTGGTTGCCGTGGAAGACGAGGTCCGTGCCGGGATAGAGGTTGGCGTATCGAACGCGCGCATACATGGGCGCGCGGCGGATCCAAGCGCTCTGATCTTTGCCGGCGAAGTAGTTGGCGAAGCCGCCTGTGGCAGCCTCGGCGCTTGGCTGCACGATGGAGGCGCCGGGAAACCACAGATCTACGATGCCGGAATCCGCGATGCCGGAATCCGCGATGCCAGGATCCGCGCTGCCGGACTTGGAGCGTGGATGCGTGCTCGTGATGGTGACCCCATCTTCGGTGAGGAAGAAGTTGCTCTGCGCAGCGCGGGCCAGATAGCGAACCTGTTTGTCCGTTTGTCCCAGATTGGTTTCAAAGGTTAGCGGAAGCGTTACGTCCTGTGAAGGGCTCGATGGGGTCCGGGCCACAAGCGCGGAAGGAAGAAGGCAGAGAGCAGAGAAAAGGACAAAGGGTAACAGAGAAGTCCGCATATTTGAGATAGTCCGGTCGTCACTATATCGAACGGATGATCCGGGCTCCCAGCTAATAAAGGTAACCAGGAACTCTGCGCCTCATGCGGATTCCTGACCGGAGAGTGAAGGCAGCTCGAAACCGGACGGGTTACTTATTTCAATGATGCGAATCGGGTGCCAAACGTAACTATTTTCTTTCGCAGTCAGCCGAGGCTCGACTACACTACGCGTCATTCGAGCGAGGTTGCTCAGTCCTTTTTGGGGTTTCCCGTTTTGAACCTTCTGCCTTCTCGTCTCTTCCGAGTCCTGCCATTTCTGTGTCTGTGCTCTTTTGCGTTCACGTCTCCGAGCTTCGCGGCTGGTCCTAAGGCGAGTGCTATTGCACTGCCAATCGTCTTCGAAGAGAACCGGGGCCAGGCTCCGAAGGATGCCCTCTTCCTGAGCAGGAGCGGTGGAGCGGAGACGCTCTACGGCCAGTCAGGGATCGATATTCGTCCCCCGGGCAAGAAGGGCGACGATACGCAGATCCGGATGGAGTGGTGGAAGGCACGAACACCGACGGTCAAGGCCGAAGAGCCTCTAGCAGGGCGCTCGAATTATCTGATCGGCAGCGATGCTGCACAGTGGACGCGTGGTATCCGGCAGTATGGCCAGGTTCGCTACGGCGCCATGTACCCGGGCATTGACCTGGTGTTTCATGGGAACGGCGATGCGGTTGAGCATGATTTCGTCGTACAGCCTGGCGCCCGGGCATCACTCATTGGATTTCGGCTCAGCCGGGCCGCCCGGATACTGAAGGATGGATCGCTCGAGGTGCCGGTGCCGACCGGCTCCGCACTGCACTTCGCCAGACCCGTGGCGTACCAGGACATAGATGGAAGGCGTGAAACGGTTGAGGCGTCGTTCCAGATGCATGCATCCGGAGCAGTTACATTTCGCGTGGGTGCTTACGATCACTCTCGTGTCCTGGTGATTGATCCGGTACTGACCTTTTCGACGTATCTGGCCGGGACGACCCAGGACTCGATTGCGGCGGTGACCACGGATGCCAGCGGGAACATTTACGTGACGGGTACGACTGGCGCGGCGGATTTTCCCGTGAAGAATCCGCTGCAGGCGACGAACAAGGGAGGGGATGCATTCGTCTCGAAGCTGGACCCGACGGGGCACACGCTGCTGTATTCCACTTACCTGGGCGGGACACAGGGCGCACGCGGGGGCGGGATTGCCATCGATCAGCAGGGCAATATCGTCGTGAGCGGGACAGCCGCTGGTCCCGACTTCCCCCTTGCTGGTGCAATCAAGCCTCTCACTTGCCAGACCAATTACTTCTGTTACTTCCTGGCCTCCATCAAGCCCGACGGCGCGACGCTGAATTACTCCGGCCAGATCGGCGGTACGGATTACGGCGCAGAAACAGGCAAGAATGGTCATCTGGCGTTGGACAAATCGGGAAACGCTTACCTGACTGGCAATAGCTGGGACCCGAACTTCCAGCTCACCGCGGGCACATATAGCGGCACCACGGAGCCCGCGTATCCCGATCAGCAGCTCTTTGTCATGAAGGTGGATCCGACCGGGAACATCGTGTACTCGACCATGATTCCCGGAAACAGCCCATATAACCCTGCCAGCAGTTACAACAACTTCTTTCAGAGTGAAGCGATTGCAGTCGACGCTAATGGCCAGGTAACGGTCGCGGGCACGGCTGGACAGGGACTGCCGACCACGGCTGGAGTGCTCGCATCTACCTTCCCGA
>JAOAPP010000526.1 GCA_025462985.1 Bryobacterales bacterium
CGCGTCTGCGGTTCAGCTTCAGAATGCGGACCTGGAGCTCCCTGCCGAGGTAAGCGTCCATATTATGGATAGGCCGGACCTCAACCTGCGAACTGGGAAGAAACGAGATGATGCCGATATCGAGCGCCAGGCCGCCTTTGATTTTATTTACGACTTTTCCGGTGACCGGAGTGCCTTCCGCCGCTGCTTTTTCCAGGTTTTCCCAGGCGTGACGGCGATGCGCGCGCTCATAGGAAAGCAGAATGTAGCCTTCCACAGGATGACCGCTGCGATCAAACATGACCTCGATGGCGTCGCCGGGCTTCACCGTCGGCCTGCCGTCCACCCAGGGGAATTGCGTGGCCGGAACCAAACCCTCGATCTTGCGTCCGATATCTACGATGACTTCTTTGTCGCTGACGCTCAGAACGTGTCCGTGGAGAATTTCTCCTTCGGCGTGAGTGACAGGACTCGAGTAATCGTCAAGGAATGCCTGATAGTCCGCACTATCGGCTGTTCCATCTATCTCAAGGTAATCATCTGCCGGACCGGCCATGTGTCTCAATTTTTCCTGCGGTGGTGGGAGGCTACCACGTAGGTCAGTATCTACCGCACCCTGAAAACAACTGAACTCATGTACGAGAAAGCCTCAAAACGGGCGTCAAATGATTGATAGTTCAGTACTTCAGCACTATAGCGGACGCCCAAAATGTTGTCAACAGCGGCTTGCAACGAATTTACCAGATTCTGCCGTACCCTGGGCGAACGCAATTTGGATATACTGAGAGGCACGACAGCGGTACTGTCGGGAGAGAAACTATGCTAGAAGGACTGCTACAGCCCCAACACCTTTTGATCATTCTGGTGATCGCCCTCTTCGTGTTCGGACCGAAGAAGCTTCCAGAGCTGGGCCAGGGGCTCGGCAAGGGAATTCGCTCATTTCGAGACAGCATGAAGACTGCGACGTCGGAGCCGGAGAAGACCGAAACTCCGCAGGCCACCACCGACACAACCACCAAGTAATTCCTCTCAAAACGGGCATTTCAAAAGGCGCCGTCGAAACTCTGCTCGCCTGACGTTTTACATGCAGGCCTGCCAAAGTTTCGGGGCGCCTTTTGCTTTTGGTTTCAAGGATCTTGCAACCGCAGGGCAAATTTTGCCTCAGCCGGAAGAAATTGCTCCGCAGGTTCCGCGCTGCACGCTCCTCTGGCGAATCTTGCATCTCACGTAAGTCTTTTCCCATGAAGGGCTTATAGACCTTCGTTGGGCGAGGGAGAGGCTGGGTTGGCAAGCTGGCCCCTAAACTGCCTTCCACGTTGGTATGCGTAGCTGCTTACGAGCGGCAGACGAAAGAGCGGTCAACGAGACCGCCAGTGTTCTTAGCCTTAGCGGAACTTATTCGATAAATAACGCGCAAGAAAAATTCTTAGGAGCGGTGGAGCGAAATAAATGACAACAGAAGATTACGGCAGAGCATACCAAAAAGGCTTCAATCTTACAGTTCGATTTCTAGTGTCCAGAGGGCTTTCTTACGATTCGGCCCTGGATACAGCACAGGCGGCTTGGGCAAAAGGCTGGGAGCGCAGGGAGCAGTTGCGGGATCCGAACCTCGTACTGACCTGGACCAACAGCATCGCTTTGAATATTCATCGAACTTTTTTACGCCGTGAGCCGCAGACGCAGACCCTCCCCGAACTGCAGGCTCCGCCACGAATGAACGTAGCCGCGATTGACGTGAAGCGAATTCTCAACGAGTGCAAGCCGAACGACCGGGTGGTACTTGAAGGCCACTACATTGAGGGATACAAGGTGCAAGAAATCGCCCGGCAGCACGGCTGGTCCGAAACCGCTGTCCGGATTCGTCTCCTGCGTGCGAGGCGAAGCGTGGAGCGAAGACTGAGCAGGCCGAAGCAGGCTCGCCTCCGGAACCTGGCTGAGAAGACCCGAAAGGCACTCGCCACCGCGCTGGATGTTCCGGCCGCCTTTGAAGCAAAAGTAGCGTAGGTAGTTAATCTCCAAATCAACTTAGCGGCAGTCTTTTGGGGACTGCCGCGTTTTTGCGCTCATGCGCGGGAGGACAGCCTTTGTATTTTCCCGCCTTTCAGCAGGATGTACTTTTCTCCACGGAACACGATCTTATTTCCAAACCAGGTTGCAATCCAGGTAGCAAAACCGATCGAATCGCGCATGGGATAAAGCCAACACCGCGTTAGCGCTTTGCGGTCCTTTATGACCCTCCACCCGATTGCCACACTGCGTGTCATGCAATTGGCGACTCCCCAGATAAGCCAGAAGATCGCCAGCGCTCGATGCTCCGCCGCCAGACCTAAGACGCAGCCCAGGATTGTGAACGGCATGGCGAAAGTGAGGCCCACTCCCACGTGTTCACGCGGGCGAAGAAAGCGGTTGTTTTTCAGCCAGAGTACCTGATGTCGGAAAGACTCGCCGAAGGAACTGGTCGGAACCACATGTTCCACGACAGTGTCGGACAGAACAACCTTCAGACCCGTTCGGTGCATTAGATTCCCGAGTGCGAAGTCATCGGCATAATAGAACCCAAGCTCTGCTAATCCACCAATCTGGTCGATGCGCTCGCGCGTCGTGGCGGTCGCGGGGCCGAGAGCAAAGTCCATGCCGTTGAGCATATTCGCGATCAGCACATTGGACATCAGTTCAACGGACATTCCCAACGCTTCCAGATCAGTCCAGATTCCGCCCAGTGAAACGCCTCGGTAGAGGCACGTGGCAAGGCCCACTCCTTCTTCTTCCAAGGGCGTGACAACTGATTGGAGGAAGTCCGGTGGAACCCGTACATCGCTGTCAGTGACGACAATCGTCGGATATCTTGCCTCCGCTATCAAAGCGTTGACGGAATAGGCACGGGCATTCGGCCACTCGGGTTCTCCGCTGGCAATGAGGCGCGTCGGCACCTCCGGAAATCGCCGGGCAAGACGCCGAACGATCTCTAATGCCGGATCGGTCAGGGTTCGTGCACTGAAAAGCAGTTCAAAATTGGGATGCTGCTGCTGATAGAACGTCAGCAGATTCTGTTCGAGTCCCGCTCCCTCGCCGTGAACGGGCTTCAAAACGCTTAAAGGTTCGGAAGTGTTCGAACGGCGAGCGGACCGGCCGCGCTCACGTTTGAAGTGAGACGCGGCCCGAAGTGCGAGAACAGTGTAACCGGAGGAACCGAGCGTACCGGCGATTGCCAGTACCAAGAGGGCGATCAGCACTCACCCGGCTTAAAGAAGCTCGACACCACTGAAGAAGAACGGAATCTCCACCGCGGCTGTTTCAGGGGCATCGGAACCGTGAGCGGAGTTGCGCTCGATGTTTTCGGCGAAGCGTTTGCGGATCGTACCTTCAGCGGCATTCGCGGGGTTGGTCGCGCCCATCACTTCGCGCCACTTTGCGATCGCGTCCTCGCGCTCCAACGCAAGGACGACCACTGGACCTTCCGTCATGAACGTGACCAGACCGGAGAAGAAGGGGCGATCTTTGTGAACTGCGTAAAAGGCTTCGGCCTCCGCCTTGCCGAGTGTACGTTTCTTGAGTCCGAGAATGCGGAAGCCGCTCTGCTCAATGATCGTGAGGATTTCGCCGATGTGTCCATTCTTGACAGCGTCGGGCTTTATAATTGCAAAGGTTCGTTCTAAAGCCATTTCCAGTTTGATCTTCGGTCCTTAATTCTTGGCGCGGAGCGCTGCCTGCATCTTTTCGCCCATGAGCGCGGGGGAAGGGCAGACGACGATGCCGGCAGCTTCCATTGCGGTCTGCTTGTCTTCAGCTCTGCCGGCCCCGCCAGAGATGATGGCCCCAGCGTGGCCCATGCGGCGTCCCGGAGGCGCGGTCTGTCCGGCGATGAATCCTACCACAGGTTTCTTCACCTGCTCCTTCACATATTCGGCCGCGGTCTCTTCGGCGCTGCCACCGATCTCGCCGATCATGATGATGGCGTGAGTGTCCGGATCTTCGTTGAACAGGCGGATCGCATCGGTGAAGTTTGTCCCGATAATCGGATCACCGCCGATTCCGATGCACGTCGATTGACCGATGCCGAGCCTGGTGAGCTGCCCGACCGCTTCGTAGGTGAGCGTTCCGGACCGAGAGACGATGCCAACGTGACCGGGCAGATGAATATGGCCCGGCATGATGCCGATTTTCGATTTGCCGGGCGTGATGACGCCTGGACAGTTCGGCCCGATCAGCCGTGTGGCCGGCTTTGTCTTCAGATAAGCCCAGACGCGAATCATGTCGTTGACCGGAATGCCTTCGGTGATGCACACCACCAGCGGGAGACCCGCATCCGCCGCTTCCATGATGGCGTCAGCAGCAAACGGAGGAGGCACAAAAATAACCGTCGCGTTTGCGCCAGTGGCCTGGACCGCTTCTTCCACCGTGTTGAATACAGGCCGATCTAGATGCGTCTGACCGCCCTTGCCGGGCGTTGTTCCGCCCACCACTTTAGTGCCGTAGGCGATTGCCTGTTCAGCGTGGAACGTTCCTTCCCGGCCAGTGAAGCCCTGAAAGAGAAGCTTGGTGTTTTCGTCAATTAATACACTCATTGGGCGAGCCGAACCACCTTCTCCGCGGCATCTTTCATGCCATCGGCAACGGTGAAATTGAAGCCTGACTCCTTTAGAATTTTTTGTCCCAGCTCGACGTTGGTTCCTTCCATGCGGATCACGATCGGAATCTTGATGCCGAGTTCCGTAGCTGCGGAGACCACGCCGTTTGCCAGGGTGTCACAGCGGAGGATGCCGCCAAAAATGTTGATGAGAACCGCCTTAACGCTGGTATCTGACAGAAGAATGCGGAAGGCGTTCTTGATCTGTTCCTTGTTTGCTCCGCCGCCAACGTCCAGGAAGTTCGCGGGTTGCCCGCCAGCGTACTTGATGATGTCCATGGTGGCCATTGCAAGGCCGGCGCCGTTGACCATGCAAGCAATGTTGCCGTCCAGTTTGATGTAGTTCAGGCCGAAGCGGGAGGCTTCGACTTCGAGCGGATCTTCTTCGTTGAGATCCCGAAGTTCCAGCAGGTCCTTGTGACGGTACAGCGCGTTGTCATCGATGTTGATCTTGGCGTCGAGAGCGTAGACTTTGCCGTCCTTCGTCAGGATGAAGGGATTGATTTCCGCCAGGGAGCCGTCGATCGCGTCATAGGCTTTCGACAGGGCCACCATCGCACCCGCTGCAGCATTCACGAGGGGCGCCGGAATACCCATCCCGAATGCCAGCTTCCGCGCCTGAAAGGGTTGAAGAGGAGTGCCGGGGATGAGTTCTTCTTTCAGAATGAGTTCGGGAGTGGAAGCGGCAACCTCCTCGATCTCCATCCCGCCAGCTTTTGAAGCCATGAAGACCGATCTGCCGGTTGCGCGGTCCAGCACGATGCCTAGATAGAGCTCCCGTTCAATGGGAAGAGTTTCTTCGATCAGAAGACGCTGGACGACTCGACCCTCGGGTCCAGTCTGATGGGTCACAAGCGTCATGCCGATCATGTGTTTCGCGATCTCGGCGGCTTCTTCGGCTGATTTGGCGATCTTTACGCCGCCGCCCTTGCCTCGCCCACCCGCGTGAATCTGGGCCTTGACGACGACGCTGCCGCCGATTTTCTTCGCGGCAGCTTCGGCTTCTTCGACCGTGTAAGCGACTTCGCCACGTGGCACAGGTACGCCGTGGCCGGCGAGGATCGCCTTCGCCTGATACTCGTGAATCTTCATAGTAAGTGAGCGCTCATTCGCGATGGACGCGATAGCTTGAGGCCAAGAGCTAGTCTATCTCGCAGGGGAAAAATCAAAGCGCTCCGACCGGGACACGGCGGCGAGACCGCAGCAGTTCCGCGATCGCGCGGCACTCGCTGGCCAACTCCGCAAACTCCTCAGGGTCGAGCGACTGGTAGCCATCCGATAGCGCGCGTTCGGGCGCGGGATGCATTTCCACAATGAGGCCGGCAGCTCCCGCTGCGACCGAAGCCAGCGCCATGGGTAGAACCTTGTCCCGCTTGCCGGTCCCGTGGCTCGGGTCAACAATGATCGGCAGATGGCTGAGCGTCTTGACGGCTGGAACCACGCTGAGATCGAGAGTGTTCCGACTGTGATCGGCGAATGTACGGACGCCGCGCTCGCACAAGATGACGTTGTAGTTGCCTTCGGAGAGAATGTATTCGGCGGCCATCAGAAACTCTTCCAGCGTTGAGGACATACCGCGTTTGAGCAGCACGGGTTTCTTTGCCCGGCCCGCGCGCCGGAGCAGCGAGAAGTTCTGCATGTTGCGTGCGCCGATCTGAATGCAGTCGGCATAGTCCTCGACCAGGTCGATGCTCTCGGTGTCGACGGCTTCAGTAACGATTCCTAATCCTGTCTGCTCGCGCGCTTCCGCGAGATAGCGGAGACCCTCTTCGCCAAGGCCCTGAAAGCTGTAGGGAGATGTTCGCGGCTTGTATGCGCCTCCACGAAGCAATTGACCTCCAGCAGCCTTCACGGCCCGTGCGGAGGCGAGAATCTGGTCGCGGCTCTCGACCGCGCATGGGCCGCCGCAGAGCGCAATCTCCTCACCGCCGACCGGGACGCCCTTCACGAAGACGACCGTGCTCTCGGGTTTGGTTTCGCGACTGACGAGCTTGTATGGCTTCGAAACCCGAATGGCTTCTGCCACGCCGTGCAGCTGCTCGAACTCGGCGGGGTCCACAGGTCCGCTGTTTCCGGTGATGCCAACCGCGGTGCGCTGTTCGCCGGGAATAATGTGAGGCCTGAAGCCAAGCACCTGAATGCGCTCGCAAACAAGAGCGATGTCAGCGGGACTAGCCTGAGCTTTCATCACAACTAACATGGTTGGGAGTCCTTTCGCATCTCCCAGCGTACCGGACCGAGGGACCGTCCTGCTGAGTAGGTCACAATAGATTGTTAATTGGATGGGTCGTTACTTGTGTGTGCTGGCGGGAGGAGCTGTTGGTTCGCTCACGCGTTATCTTCTTGGAAGAGCGATTGTGCAGCGATTCCCCAATTCCCAGTTTGCGCTGGGAACCTTTTTCATAAATGTCACTGGCTCCTTCTTGATTGGCCTACTCATGACTCTGATAGTGGAGCGTCTGCGCCTGCCGCATTACTGGCAGCTCACGCTGGTTGTGGGACTTCTTGGCGGCTATACGACGTTTTCCAGCTTTGAATACGACGCGTACCTGTCCACGCGCAGCGGCCACCATTGGCTCACGCTGGCTTACCTGGTGGGAAGTGTCGTCTTCGGGTATGCGGCAGTGTGGCTGGGAGTCCTGGCAGCGGGAAGACGCTGAGATTGGAACGATCTTTGCAGAAGTATCAAAAACTTGTGATCGAATGAGTAAGCGAAGCATGTCTCATCTGCCTTTTCGAAATTTTGTGCACCTGTCTCAGCCACAGGCCTACGACCTGATGCACAGGATGCTGTCGGGCGAGATGACGACTGAAGAGATTGCGGAAGTCCTCCGGTTTCTGAGGCGCAAGGGCGAAACGATTTCGGAACTGGTGGGTTTCGCTACTGCGATTCGCGATATGAGCAGCCCTATCCAGATCGATCAGGCGGAAGAGCCGCTGCTCGATACTTGCGGTACAGGCGGGGACGCCACCAACACGTTTAACATATCCACGGCAACGGCGTTCGTTGTTGCCGGCGCCGGCGTGCGAGTGGCAAAACACGGCAACCGGAGGATCTCAAGCAACTGCGGGAGTGCAGATGTGCTGGAGGCGCTGGGCGTGGCGGTGGACATCTCAGCCGAACAGGTGGGCGAGTGTATCCAGAAGACCGGGATCGGATTCTTATATGCGCCGGTGCTCCATCACGCGGTTAGGCACTCGCAGGAGGCCCGGCTGCTTCTGAAGGGCCGAACAGTCTTCAATATGCTTGGGCCGTTGACGAACCCGGTGCGAGCGCGCGTGCAGTTGATCGGAGCATATTCGCTGCGTGCGGCAGAGATGCTGGCGCACGGGGCCGCGAGGCTTGGCATTGAGCGTGCGTTTGTGGTGCACGGCAGTGATGGCCTGGACGAAATCACGACGACTGGGCGTACAACAGTGTTCCAGGTGGAAGACGGCCGCGTGCAGAAGGGATCGTGGTCCCCAGCCGACTTCGGGACGCCTGAAAGCTCGCTTGAAGAGTTGCGGGGCGGCGATCCCCAGACGAATGCGACCATCATTCGCAGCATATTCGACGGCGAGCCTGGACCCAAGCGGGATGTGGTCGTGGCCAATGCGGCGGCCGCTTTGTTGCTGATTGGGCGTGCGCCTGATTTAAAGGCGGCGGTTGCGATCGCAAGCGAGGCAATTGATAAGGGGGCGGCGCGCAGCAAGTTGAACCAACTGGCAGAATTTGCGAATCAGTTCAAGCATGAAGTCGTTTGAGATACCGCAATTCGGAATCGAGAATCTTGCGCTCGTAGAGCGGGACACGCCACGTCCCGGCCCATTTGAGGTGCTTGTCAAGATAACGGCGGCCTCGCTGAACTACCGGGATTACATGGTGGTGAAGGGAGTCTACAACCCGAAAATGAAGCGTCCCATGGTGCCGCTTTCCGACGGCGCCGGGGTTGTGGAAGAAGTTGGGGCAGGTGTGACGCGGGTGAAGAAAGGCGACCGCGTTGCAGCGGCGTTCATGCAGACCTGGGTTGACGGGCCTCCCACGCAGGAAAAGGGCAAGTCTGCTCTGGGCGGTTCCATTGACGGCGTACTGCGCGAATACTCGTTGTTCCATGAACAGGGTCTGGTGCACACGCCGGATAGCCTGACCGACGTGGAAGCTGCGGCTTTGCCCTGCGCGGGCGTCACGGCTTGGCACGCGCTGTTTGAGCAGACAGCAGTCAAGCCGGGCGAGTCGGTCTTGATTCAAGGGACGGGCGGAGTCTCTAGCTTCGCGCTGCTGTTCGCGCGTGCGGCTGGACTGCGGACCATCTTGACCTCAAGCAGTGACGACAAGATCGGTCGAGCCAGAGAGTTCGGGGCAGATGAGACGATCAACTACAAGCAAACGCCGGATTGGGAGAAAGAAGCCCGTAAGCTGACCGACGGCATGGGCGTGGATTACGTCATCGATGTCGGCGGGAGTGACACAGTCCCACGTGCACTCGCGGCTGTGAAGACCGGCGGCGTTGTCAGCTTGATCGGCGTTCTCAGTGGCGTTCACCCATCGGTGAGTCCGGGCCAGATTCTCATGAACAGCATTCGGGTGCAAGGAATCTACGTTGGTTCGCGTTCAATGTTTGAGCGGATGAACCGGGCCATCAGCTTTCATAACATCAAGCCTGTGGTGGACAAAGTATTTCCGTGGACGGAGTTCGCCGAGGCCCTTCGGTATATGGAAGGACAATCGCACTTCGGAAAGATCTGTTTAAAGTTTTGATTGCACCCGCGGTGGCCGTGATGAACGCAACGGCGCTTGACATTTCCTTTATGGCATAACATCATTATGCCTATGGCGGATAGTCGTAAAACGGGAATGCCTCCGGGCACCCTGCCCATGCTCATCTTACGCGTGCTCCACTCCGGAGCATTGCATGGATACGCAATTGCTCAACGAATCCACGTCCTTTCAAGTGAAGTGCTGGCGGTAGAGGAGGGCCTGCTATACCCCACACTGCAGAGAATGCTGGTGAAGGGGTGGGTGAAGGCTGAGTGGGGTACCTCTGAAACGGGGCGCAAGGTGCGCTTCTACCAGCTCACCCCCGATGGACGCAAGCAACTGAAGCAGGAGCGCAGCGAATATGACCGCGTTTCCCAGGCCGTCCAAGATGTTCTACGCACAGCTTGAGGAAGGGGCAGAAGCATGGGTTTGCGGGAACTGTTCCGCCGTATTGCTTATCAATTGAACCGCCAGCGCTGGGATGCGGAACTCGAAGCTGACATGGAGTTCCACCGCGAGATGGCGGCGCGCGCAGGCCGCCACAACTTCGGCAATATGCTTCGCTTGAGCGAGCAGGCCCGCGAGGCGTGGGGGTGGACGTGGATCGACCGGCTTGGTCAGGACTTGCGCTACGGCCTTCGTGTAATGGCACGATCCCCTGGCTTCACCCTAATGGCTGTGCTGGTTCTGGCGATCGGCATAGGGGTCAATGTGGCGGCATTCAGTCTGTTCGATATGGTTGCGCTGAAGCCGCTGCCGGTGCGCGACCCAAAGAGCCTGGTGCGGCTGGAGCGGCGTTCTCCCAACGCTTACAGCAGCGAGATCGCGTATCCATCGTTTCTGTTCTATCGCGAGCATGCCAGGACGCTGTCAGCCGCGATGGCGGTGCTTGGAGTTCCGCCAATGCAGATCGAGGACGACGTGCAAGGGACCAGCAGCTCGTTTGTAACTCCGAACTACTTTACTCAACTGGGTACTCCGGCAGCATATGGGCGCATGCTCGATCCGGCTTTTGACGACGCGCCCGGCGCACCTCCGGTCGTCGTGATCAGTTACGGGCTGTGGCAGCGTCGTTTTGCAGCAGACCCGACAGTGATTGGCCGGACCATTCACTTGAACAAAAAGCCGGCCACGATTGTGGGCGTGACGCCCTACGCGCTTGCAACTCTTGGGGGACAGCACCCGCATATCTGGCTGCCGATAGCGAAGCAGCCGTATTTCATCGGCGGCAGCAAGGTGCTGAACGACTTCAACGATTCGAGTGTGAGGATGTGGGGCAGGCTCGTGCCGGGAGCGACCTCCAAGACAGCCGAGCAGGAGCTGCGGTCGCTGACGAACGAACTGCGGCGGCAGCATCCATCGGCAGTTTGGAACGATGAATTCATTCAAAGCTCGCCGGGCGGGCACATGCAGGTGATGCAGCCTGAGATGTACCAGGTGGCGTCCATGGTGGGTGTGCTGACGCTGCTGATCCTGGCCGTAGCGTGCGGCAATCTGGGAGCCTTGCTGTTGGCGCGGGCGGTGCAACGCGAACGTGAAATCGGAA
>JAOAPP010000545.1 GCA_025462985.1 Bryobacterales bacterium
CAGACAGCCGAGTTTGGCAACGGACTCGAGGATGTTCTACGGAAGCGAAGCGGCGATCTCTTCGGCATCCTCAACGGCGTCGATTACGACGAATGGAACCCGGCGACCGATCCGCATATTGCGGCACACTACTCGGCCGATAACCTTGCAGGCAAGAAGGAATGCCGGCGCGACCTGCTGCATGCCTTTGGGTTTGAGGGCGTCAGGGATGAAACGGCTGTCATCGGCATCGTCTCACGCTTCTCGACCCAGAAGGGCTTCGATTTCATCGTCGAGATCATGGATAAGCTGGTTGAAGAAGACATGGTGCTCACGATTCTCGGCACTGGCGAGGAATACTACGAGCGCCTGCTAGTCGAAATGGCTAACCGGCACCCTGCGAAAGTCCGGGCTCAGGTGAAGTTCGACAACGTGATCGCGCACAAGATCGAGGCTGGCGCCGACATCTTCCTTATGCCTTCACGCTACGAACCCGGCGGTCTGAACCAGATCTACAGCCTGAAGTACGGCACCATCCCTGTGGTTCGCGCCACCGGTGGCCTGGACGACACCATCGACGACCAGCCCAACGGCGGCGGCAATGGCTTCAAGTTCTGGGGTTATAGTTCGTGGGCGTTATTGGATGCGATACACCGCGCGCTGAATACCTTCGGCAATAAGCAAGAGTGGACGGAGATGATGAAACGCGGCATGGCGCAGGACTTTTCCTGGGACAAGCCGGCAGCCGAATATGTGCGGGTGTACGAGCGGGTTATTCACAATCGAAGCTAAGCTCAAGTTTAGTATCTGCGGTTTTTCAATCCCTCTATTAATTTTGAATCTAATAGATGTATATGCATCTAATCGGCTATGACGAAGCCGCTCACCCCATCGCTCCCCTGCATCTGTGCGAGCTTTCGCAGGACGTCGAGGATCCTCACCCAGCTTTATGAGGAGGCGCTGCGTCCGGTGGGGCTGCGGGCCACGCAGTTCACCGTTCTGCAAACACTCTCCTTGGCAGGGGAGGTCACTCAGGCACAGCTGGGGCAGATTCTGGCGATGGATAGCACTACGCTTACGAGGACGCTCAACATTATGGGTCGTCGCGGCTGGGTAGCGAAGCGGCGCGGCGCAGACCGCCGGGAGTGGCGAATGCGACTATCCAAGGCCGGCGAAACCCAACTTAAAAAGGCATTGCCCCACTGGGAAAAGGCGCAAACACGGTTGCGCCGGCAGCTTGGAGCTGAACTCTCGGAAAACCTCATGAAGTTGACTCAAAAAGTAACGAACACGCTCATCGACAAAGGAGAATCATCATGACAAATGCAAAGTACGCAAAGCTCACGACTGGTCTGATCTTCGTCTGGCTCCTCTTTTCTCTCACCGCGTCGGCGCTGCACCTCTTCAGGACCGCGCCGGGCCAACCCCCCATTCCGCTTGGACTGGCAGTTCTGATTCCCATTGCCACCTTCGTCATCTGGTCTGCGACCTCACAACCCTTTCGACAATTTCTGCTGTCGCTGAATCCACGCACGTTGACCTTCGTGCAATCGTGGCGGATCGCCGGCTATGTCTTCCTCGTGTTGTATGCCTACGGTATCCTTCCCGGTCAGTTAGCGCTGCCCGCAGGCTGGGGAGACATCGCCATAGGAGCGACCGCGCCGCTGGTTGCAATGAAACTTGCCAATCCAAACCACCGGAAAAGTTTCATCTTCTGGCAGTTGCTTGGAATTACTGATCTGGTCAATGCAGTCGGCATGGGCGTCTCCGCTCAGTTCCTTAATCCCCATGGGATCTCGACCGGCGCGATGACCGTTCTGCCAATGAGCGTAATTCCGACTTTCGCCGTGCCGCTCTTCCTGATCCTGCACTTCATCTCCATCGCACAGGCTCGCCAATGGCAGGAGCAGCCGTATCCGCGTGTTGGCGAGCCGTTACAATCTTCTGCGTTGTAAAACGCTCAATTAGAAATCAGGAGGCCCGACTCCTCTTTTGCAGGAAGAAATGCAGTGGAATCCCAAACAGGATGATGGCAGTTCCAATCAGCGAATTTCGCGGCTGGTCCGCAAACGAAAACACCAGAAGGACAGCCGCGGCAAGGATGAACAGCGCCGGCAGCACCGGATAACCCCAGATGCTGTAGGGACGTGTCTCATCGGGCTCGCGGCGGCGGAAGACAAAGATGGTGCTGGCGGTGAGCGCGTAAAAAAGCCACTCGCTGAAGATGGCCAGTGAGAAGAGCGCCTGAAATCTTCCAATCGCAAGCAACAACAGTGTGCTCAGGACCGCCTGGAGAATGAGCGCATTTGCCGGGGTTCTAAACCTTGAATTAACGTGGGCCAATTGTTTGAAGAAGAGGCCATCGCGCGCGGCTGCGAATGGCACCCGCGCTCCCGAGAGCGACGATCCTACGAACGTGGCGCAAATGCTTACGGCCATCCCGATGGACACCAGCGTTGTTCCCCACTGTCCCGCGACGACGCGCATTGCGTCTGCCGCGGGGCGGTCTGCCATGGCGATCGTTGCTGCAGGCAAAATATATTGAGTAGCCGCGTTGGTCAGCATGTAGAGCGCGCCGACTATCGCGACGCCGCCGACCAGGGCCAGTGGCATACTCCGTTGCGGCCGCTCCACCTCGCCCGCCATGGTCACCACGTCGCTCCACCCGTCATAGGCCCATAGTGCAGCGACCAGAGCGATCATGAAGCCATGGAATCCCCCGCGCGCTCCCGCGAACTCAGTAGCGAAGTTGTGCCACGAACCATGATGCCCCGCAGCTCCAAAGCAGAAGCCCGCGATCACGAGGATGAGCAAGCCTTTGAGCCACGTCAGCAAAAGCTGCACATTGGCGGACTTTCTCGTTCCGATGATATTGAGACCCGCGATCAGCCACGTCACCGCGATGGCAAAAATCTGTCCCCACACGAGATGCGCGAAGGCCGGACGCGCGAAGAATCCGAAGATCGCAAAGGTTCCCAGAACGCGCGCCAGCCCGGCCGCGATGGTCGCCAGAGAAGCTGGTTTGGCGACCGTAATCTGCGTCCACATATAGAGGAAGCCGGCAACGTCGCCATAGGCCTCGCGCAGAAAAGCGTACTCACCACCGTATCGCGGATGCGCCGCGGCAATCTCCGCATAGGTCATGGCACCGAACAGCGATAGCAGACCGCCAACGATCCACACCGCATAAACCGCCCGCGATGAGCCCACCGCAGCCATCATCTCCCGCGGAACCAGAAAGATGCCGCTGCCGATAATAATGCCCACAACAATGGACGTCGCGTGAGAGGCGTTCAGTACGCGTGGTAGTTCAGACTGGAGTTTCGGCATCGGTTTCCGGAGAGTAGCATACGGTCGTAGATAAGTCGCAATGACCAAACACCCAGACCACCGCCGATGCATCCTACTTTGTAGAATGGAAAC
>JAOAPP010000561.1 GCA_025462985.1 Bryobacterales bacterium
CGCAGTGCTGGATCTGTTCATGTGGCTCAGCTACCGGTCGTTCACGGCGAAGGGCGAAGAACGCATTCCGCTGTTTGGGCCTAACGGATTGACCGCTCAAATTGGTTCGGTCGAGTACGCGCGACCAAGGAAATTTCGTGAGCGGTTGGAACAATGGCTGGATTCGATTCGGCAGATTTGGCCGGAGTGCCGGGCGCGCATCGCTTCGGACGGAACCGCTCTGGTCATCCACGCAGGCACTTCCATTTTGAACGGAGGGCCGCATGTTGCCTGAGCAAGCGCCGGAGATTGCTGTTTGTGATTCTCACGCATGGGATGCACGCCGGTATCGAGTATTTGGCTGGCGCGACCTTCGCCGCAATCTGCAAATTGCGTTCCGCAATTGGCGGTCGAATCTAAGGCAAAACAGGACACCAGAATCGCGATTGGCACAGATGGTAATGGAAGTAGGATTTGGCGCAGACGGAAAGTGGAGCGCTGATCCGCTGTTGTTGGAGCAACTGAAAGCTCAGCTAACCGCAACTGACGACCTCGCAGTCCGCAAGGTCTTCGCCGCATATCTCTCGGAATCTTAACCGCGGTGATGGCCAGACAAAGCGCCGGATGTCTGCTCGTATCAGAAGCTTTCAGACATCCTCGAGAGGAAAAGAACAATGCTTGATTACAAATCAATGTCGAATGAGGAACTTCGTCAGATTCTGGCAAACGCTGGGGCGGAGTTGCTGTCGCGCAGGGCTGCGACAATCCCTAGTGCTTCGAAACAGCACTCATATCGGATCGCGATGCCGAGAACCTCCAAGGCCGAACCGGAAGCGTTTCGGTTCACGCCAGCTGGAGGGGAAGTAATTCGCATCCCGCTGCTGCTCGATCAAGTCATGGGCAAGACCGGGAAGTTGATCGGCGGCGAGTTCTTGCTGGATGACGGCGACGTTATTCAAAAGATCTACGCGAGTGGAATGATCTTGTATCTGATCGCCTGGCAAGGTAATCTCGACCGCCAGGACTACGACGTCGCCAAGGTCCTCGAAGGGGAAACAGAAGCTGAGACGATTGCCAAAATCGAGCGATTCGTACGTGGCGACCGAACTCTCCTCATTCACGAGCTTACGAAGGCGGTCGCATCGTGGCGGGAGCAAGTTGCTGAATACGAGGAAATGGGCAAGACGGACGAATACTGGAAAGAACTCGCTGAACGTGATCGCCATCGCATGGGCACACTAGAAGGCATGCTCGATTGGGCGACCGACGTCAGACCCGGAGCGCGTGGATGACGTTCAACCCCTCCAGCACGACGGCTCGGTGAACATCGTACGTTGAGTCAAGACTGCAGGTGTCCGACCGTCTCCCATTGCGTCGCTGCTATCTTTGCGGGAGGATTGATAGGAACATGCCGACCGTGGCGGATCTATGTCCCCGGAAGCCCGTTTATGGACCGCATTGGGGTACTCTCCCGGACGTCTCCAGATTTCCGGGTCGGCAACTAGCCTATGTCCCATGTCAGGCACGACTGAAGTACTCTTGTTTTGCGATATTCGAGCGAAGAATGTATGAGCATACTTTCCTGGGGGGAGAAGACTAGATGGCACGCCTGACCTTCATCGCGCTTGCTTGCGCCCTGCAGCTTCTCGCTCAAGAGAAGAAAATCCTTGTTGCATATAAAGATCCCGAATTGATTGAACAGTTGCGACGTGTAACGTCTCGAGCGAGGATAGTACCGGTTACAGCCGCCAATGTGATGCAGGAGATCACCGACGCCGACGCCTTTATCGGTGACATTACGTCAACGGAAGTTCGGGCTGGTAAGAATCTCAAATGGGTCGGGGTCATGAGCGCGGGCGTTGAGCGGATACTCTTTCCCGCGGATGGAAGCAGTGAGCTACGTCAAAGCAGCATTATTCTGACCAACAACAAAATTGTTCAGGGTCCGGAGATCGCGGATCATGCCTTGGCCATGCTACTGATGCTGTCTCGTGACCTGTATGCACTGTATAACAATGATCGACAGCAAATCTGGAATCCGGATTTGTTCAAGGGTATTGAACTGAACGGCAAGACAGCAGTTGTAGTCGGCGTCGGCGGAATCGGCACACAAATCGCTGTGCGTGCGAACGCATTCGGCATGACGGTGATCGGAGTCGATCCTGAAGACAAACCGTTTCTTCCTTTCCTGCAACGCGTTGTGAAACCTGACGAGCTCGACGATGTAATCCCGCAGGCAGACGTCGTCTTCATTTCGGTTCCAGACACCCCCAAGAGTCATAAGATGATGGGTCCGCGTGAGTTCGAGCTGATGAAGAAGAACTCTTATTTCATCGCGGTGAGCCGGGGCGGCATTTACGATACAGCCGGATTGGTGAAAGCCATCGACGAAAAGCGACTAGCGGGCGCAGGGGTTGACGTTACGGATCCGGAGCCATTGCCGAAAGAGCATGCCCTTTGGAAATTCGAAAACGTCATTATCACGCCGCACATTGCGGGGCGTTCCGATCAGGATGCGGGCCGCATGACACAAACGATCAAGGAAAATGTTGGCCGTTTCGTCGCGGGCAAGCCTTTGATCAACGTCGTCAATAAACAGAAAGGATATTAACTCGACGGCGTTCGCTCTGATCTATCGAATCACTAATGCAAGGGCCGTTCTCCAGAAGCCCGTTTGGGGACAGTCTCACTACGGGCGAACTTTTCGCCAGGGCGGGTCTCCGAAGCGAAGCGCATGTAACGGCATGGATCAGAGACTTCAAGTCAGACCGATGTCTCCGCGATAACAGCTTATTCCTCTAGCTTCAATCTGCACTGACGAACAAAAGAGTCATAAAACTGAAGAAATTCTGCGTGCCCGCACTACGTTGCAACGAGTCAACTGGCAAGGACTCGCTCCTCCTCGTCCTGTACCCTGGTCTTCGGGCTCGATTCAGCAGTTGCGGCTCGGCGGGTCACTAGCTTCGGAGGCGTCATCCGATATCGTACTTCGTCCCGTTTTGATCGAGAGTCCCTCGCTCTTTTTAGACAACCTCTTGTACACGGTGCGGCCCCGCGGGCTCCAACAGACCCGTGACATTTTGTCGGAAACGAAAACAACATGTCACCAGGAGACCAATAGGCGGTCACCCGACTTCCTCCAAATCCGTTGCCCCTCTTCAACAGTAAGTCACCATCGCATACCGGATTGTCACCTCGATAGTGCAGGATTGTGCATCCATAACCGTACCAGGTAACAGGACCATAGGTCGGGAGAAATGAAGTGTACAGGGGAGGGTGTGGCGGGAACGTTCCACTCCCACTCTCGCTTACGCGATTAAGACCAGCCACGCAGGCGCTGCGCCCTGCACCCGCAGAAAGACCCACCCCGTTCCGCCGCCCCCTCCCTTCTTGGCTCGCTGGTTCTAAGTCCGCCTGCCACCCCATGCAAAGAAGTCGAAGGCCAACTCTGTTTGAACTTCTGCAAGATACCCCCGGGGGTAAGCCGCAATCCTCCTAAACTGTTCTGGCGATCCGACGAGGTATCCGGCTGCATCGAGCTCGAAAGTGATCAGCCGTGGCGGACCCCGGGCGACGAGAGGGCGTTCTGGCGAGAGCAGTACACCTAGTTCACCCCGACCCGGAGAGGGTGGCTTAGGTCAGCCTTGCATCGGCTCGCCGCTTTCGAACTATTTTTGGACCCATACCGGAGATTTGTCCGCACGGAGGAGTATTTGTTTTTGTGGGCGCGATGCCTGCGCCGAGTATCTACCGTGATGATTTCTTTCAGTTCATACCGGAGGAAATTCTTCCCGTTAGCGTATTTACCGGTAACGAAAACTCGGGAAACAACGGTACGCCTGTCGTGGCGTTCTGTTCAAGGGGGGAGCCGACGCGCTCGTTCTGTGACCCGAGGGTTCGCCAACAACGAGGCTATTACTTAAGGAGCGATCGTGAAAACGACCAGTCTATTCAATTTGATGCTTCTCGCGCGAGATGCGCGATCAACAAAGGGCGCCGAACGTGGCCTGCTCTATGCACTACTCATGCGCTGCAGACCCGATCAAAATTATTCATGTTTTCCCAGCTATCGCAGGCTGGGCATTGATACCGGCTACGATCCTGCGACGCTGAAACGTGCGGCGAAGGCGTTGCAGGACAAAGGACTGATCTTCCGCCGCACTCGTCTGAACCGAAGCACAATCTTCTTCATCAATATGGCGGTGCTAGCGGATCAGGCTGCAGCGAATCGTGCGGCAGATAAAGCCGAGCGGGAGGGCGCACTGGATACGAACAACGTTGACCTGCCATTTGGCGCAACTCTCGAAGTAGAGCGGTTGGAAGCAGTTGAGAGCGAAGAGACCTGTGAGGAGTGGATCAGTGGAGGTAAACAGTGAACAGCACAGTAATAACGTTAAATACAACGATACAACAAGACATCAAAGCTTATCTGCACGCAAAGGAGGTGGCGGCCCAAGCGGCCGCCGCCTCTGACAAACTGGTGGCCGAGGCAACGTCTCTCACAGAGACTCTCTGTCCAGAACTGTCAAAAGCGGAGGACTTACTTGCGTCTATACCAGCGCCAGAAACTCACGCCGCCGAGCGGTTGCGCACGGCGAAGGCCGATTTCGAGACTATTGAACGAAAACTTCTCGGAATGAGTACGGATCTAAGCAGGTTGGAGGACCGGGGAAAAATCCGCAGCACTGGTCTGCTTCGTGACTACAAGGAACAAGCCGAGTCTAATCTCAAGGAGGCTGGCCAGCGGGAGCTTAGCTGTCTGAGTTCTCTCGCCAGTGTGTCCAAGAGTCACAGCCTTATCGCTGAATACGAACGGATTGCCCGGGAGTCTACGGAAGGAAGAATTGCGGCCCAGTCCGTCCTAACAGCCATTCTTGAACAGCTTGAGATCGCAAGGCGGCTCGACGACGTTCCCTCGATAGCTGAGTTGATGAAGGCGGAAGATACGCTTCAAGATGAGTACTATCGCCGAATTGACGCAGCATATAACGCACGTGTCGAGCTTGCTTCGGCAATAAAAGACGAGGTGAGCGCGGATCGGGCTGAATCTCTGAGATCGATATCTGAAGCAGCCAGCAACGCGCGTGCCGAGGTTGAGATCCGACTACAGGCGGCGAGGTGCGCATTGGAACAAGCTCGGACACTGCCGCCAAGTGAGGAAGCCCTGTATCTTCGGTCGTGTATTCCGCGGGCCAAAGCAGAAATGGAAGCTGCGCAAAAGATGTTAACGTTTGCTCAAGAAGCCGCAGACGAGGAGCATCAGCGGAATGCGGAGCGCCTGGAGAATGTGACCTGTATCAGCAATCGTGTAGCCGACGTTAAGCGGAGGATCCATGCTGCTAACTCGGAGGCCAAACGAGCACTAGATCGCGTGGTCGATACGAACGCGGGCGAGCAGAGGGCGCAGAGAGAATTGCCCGACTGGCTCGTTGATTGGGGAGCTAGTGCGCTGTCAGAAATCCTGGAACTTCCAAAAGGATCGCAAAACTGGACTGAATTGCAAGGTGTGTCGTGGCCGGAATATTCCACCCGGGAGAGACTTGCGATTATGCGCCGGGATTTGGAGCAGGACTGTGATTGTGAGAACGGCATACCCTGGCGCACCTGGAATCACGTTATGCTTCCCCTTTCAGCGAAAATGCTAGATTTCAACGACAATCATGAAATCTGCGCAGCACGAACTCAATTTGACCGGAGCTTCATTAAGAACCTGATTCCTTCGCTTCACTGCAACCACCGCCTGTATAATCTTCAACCGTTTGCAGGCAACCCGATAGCGCATGAAAAGCAAGCCAAGGTAATCCAGAAGATCCCAACAGACCTCACGGAGCTGCGCGGGTTATTGATTTGTGGTCCGGGTGGTACAAGTAAGACGACTCTTGTCAGCGCTTCTCTTGTAGACACGCTCACGCTGAGGCAGTATCGCTTTCGGAAAGAGCACGACGAAAACCCGCCGGTCCACCACTGCTGTTGGCGCATCAAAGTCCCGCGCTATCTCGCTGAGATGGCCGCGTGGGATACACGCGAATTCGATGATGACACTGTACAGCCTCCTGTAGTTACACCTGATGTGATCGCTCGCGAGTGTGCTGAAGCTGGGCTCAAACCGATCCTTTGGGTCGAAGAGCTTGACAAGTTCAATCCGACGGCATCGGGGACTAGACAACGGTACCTTCACGACATTCTCGATGAAGTTTACGAGTTGGGCGGCACCATCGTAACTACAACAAATATGAAGCCCACCGAGCTGAAGGCTCACATCGACAAAGGGCCATACACGCTGTACAGGCGCATCGCGGGCGAAAACGATCGCAAAGAGGACTACCTGGTCTTGAACCTATGGTCTTTGCAAGGCAAAGGAGGTAGCGCAAGGCCGTAACTGCCGGGCTTTGGACGGAGGCCCGGCTTTGGGCCTCCATCCGTGTCGGGCGTACTACGCATTCTCC
>JAOAPP010000570.1 GCA_025462985.1 Bryobacterales bacterium
GTGACCTGGTGTGGCTGGAGATTTCGTGTCGGTTATACGCCTCGCGAAGGTCTCGTGCTCCACGATCTCACGATTAGAGACGGAGAAAACTGGAGAAAGGTGATTCGGCGGGCCGCTTTGGCCGAAATGATGGTACCGTACGGCAGTCCGAAAGGCGCGCATCCGCGAAAGAACGCATTCGACTGTGGGGAATATGGCATTGGGGCACTGGCCAACAGTCTGGCGCGTGGCTGCGACTGTTTCGGGGTAATCCATTATTTCGATGCGGTCATCAATCAGATGGATGGGGATGCCCGAGTCATACCAAACGCCATATGCATGCACGAAGAAGACGCCGGAATTCTCTGGAAACACACCGACTTCCGGACCGGATCGGTGGACGTGAGACGAAATCGTCGGCTGATCATCTCCTTCATCGCAACGGTCGGAAACTACGAGTATGGTTTCTACTGGAATCTTTTTCTCGACGGAACGATAGAACTCGAGGTCAAGCTCACGGGCATCATCAACACGGCGGGCGTTGCCCCCGATGCGATCGATCCCCACGGCACCTTGGTCGCGCCAGGCGTGGTGGGACAAATCCACCAGCACCTGTTCAACGTCCGGCTCGACATGGAAATCGATCACGCGGAGAATACGGTCATTGAAGTGGACACCGAACAAGATCCGCAAAGTTCCGATAATCCCCACGGTAACGCCGTGCGGCTGCGCTACACACCGATCGAGCGAAGTAGCGACGCCTGCCGCGATGTCGATCCTCAGCGGTGGCGTTTCTGGACCATCGTCAATCGCAAGCGGCTGAATCGCCTCGGCCAACCCGTAGGGTATCGATTGCTGCCGCATAGCGCCGTGAAGCCGATCGGCCTTGATGGCTCCCAAGTGGCAACCCGCGGCGGCTTCACCAAACACGATCTCTGGATCACGCGCACGTGTGCATCAAGGCGCTGGCCCGCAGGGGACTATGTCAACCAAAGCGCTGCTAACGAGGGGTTGCCTCGATGGATCGCGTCCGACGAATCGATCGCCGATACGCGTATTACGGTTTGGCACACATTCGGGCACCATCACGTGCCACGGCCCGAGGATTTTCCGGTCCAGCCGGCGGTTTCATGCGGATTCAAACTCCAGCCGTTCGGCTTTTTTGATCGCAATCCGACGCTTGACGTGCCGCCGCCTGAAAGTACCGAAAGTTGTTGTCGATAGTCCGCGGGACCACCGAGCCAACGGGGGTCTAGGTGCCAAATTCAGGAATGTTCTCATGCCCAGGCTCCTTGCCAACGCTTTCGGTCCGGTTACGCTTTCGAACTGGCGCCAGGCGCCGTTCAATCGCTGGGCTTTCCACCATGTCAGGGAAATAATTCCAACTGCGGACATTTCCAATGATCCCTCCAACGCCTCATCCTTTCCCGTCGATCTTGTCGACTTCAACGAGCTCGAAGTTCGCCATCGAACGAGCATCGTGCGGTTTCATCGCGCTCTCAAACTGACAAACACGGACGGCCTGGCGATCTTAAAAGGCGGCCGGCTTGTATTTGAGTACTTCGATAATGGTCTGGATGCCCAGACCCCGCACATCCTGATGTCGGTGTCGAAATCCTTGGTTGGATTGCTGACCGGCATTCTGGTGGAGCGGGGGCATCTTGTGCTCCAGTCCGCCGTTTCGGACATCCTGCCGGACATAGCCACCACGGCCTATGCCGGCGCGACAATTCGTGATCTTCTCGATATGCGCGCAGGTATCTACTTCGATGAAGACTATCTGGCGCGCTCAGGTCCCATCGTTGCTTATCGCAAAGCCACCAACTGGAATTCACTTGAACCAGGTGACGCGCATTCCGACCTTCGGTCGTTCTTTCAGGAAGTGCGGCAGGTAGGCCAGCCCCATGGGGGCCCGTTCAACTATGTCTCACCCAATACGGACTTACTTGGCTTGGTTATCGAGCAGTCGACCGGCCGTCCCTACGCCGATCTGATGAGCGAGTTGATTTGGAAGCCGATGAGAGCATCGCGAAGCGCGTATATCACCCTCGATCGCCTAGGCGCGCCACGATGCGCAGGCGGAATTTGTGCGACTGTTTCCGATCTGGCTCGCATCGGTCAGCTCGTCGCACAAGGGGGAGCGTTCGAAGGTATCCAAATAGTCCCGAGCGACTGGATCACCGACATGGCTCGCAACGGTGACCCGCAAGCCTGGTCTGCCGCCGCTTTCTCGCAACAATTTGCAGAAAAGCAAATGCATTATCGTTCGCAGTGGTACGCGCAAACGGGCGACTGCCCGTTGCTGTTCGCTCTCGGGATACACGGCCAATGGCTTATCGTTGACCGCGCCGAAAATATTGTTATGGCAAAAGTGTCCTCGCAGAGCGAACCGCTCGATCCTGAGAAGATTTCATTGACGATGAACATCTTCTGGAGCATCCGTGAATTCCTTGGGAACGATCGAATCGCGATGCCGTGTTCAGATCCTCAAGCGTTAGGCAGCTGCAACCGCTTCGATTTCAATCATGAAATCTGAACCATACAATCGAGGAACCTCGATCAAAGTAATGGCAGGTGCAGCCGGCGGAATTACCGTTCCGAAGAAACGATTGCGGGCCTCCCGATACGCGGGTAAATCCCGCATATCCCGAAGGAAGACGGTCATCTTCACCAGATTTCGCGCATCGCATCCGACAGCCTCAAGAGCGGTTGCCAGGTTTCGAAATACCTGGGTTGCCTGAACGGAAAAATCGTCATTCCCGATAGTGTCGCCAGTCGCGTTTGTCGCGGTCTGCCCGGAAATGAATATAAGACGACCGCCGACAACCTCCGTGATTTGCGAGTATCCCGGTGGTGCAGCAAGCTCGGTGGGATTTAAACGGCCGATTTTCGGCTCTTGGGCGCCCTTCATTAGTGGCTCCTGATGTCGGTCATTCTAAGCATCGCAGCGCATCCCTGGGACAAGGTTTGCCGCATCGCTCCGCGATTGGGTGACCTATAGGATTTACATCTATTCGCGGAGGCGGGCCTTCAATCGTCGGGTTGTGATTGCATTTTGTCTCGTTGACAACCTTAGACAAATCGTTCCAGGATGCAACAAGATTTCCTCGCGGACTGTCTTGCTGATTGGCCGGTCACGTTGAGCAAGCGCATTTAAAGCATGTCGAGCCGGCTTCGAAGTGCTCGATGTAATGTCACATCAGCAAGCCATACGAGATGTTGGATGATCTGATAGAGGAAGCCGTTGATTGCAGCAGGGCCGCCCGGCTGTGTGTATGAGGCTGGCTGCAAGTGGCGAGAAGAGGGAATCCCAAACATTTCATTGTTAGTCGGATTTAGTTGGTTGGCTATTCGGGTAACGGAGAAGCCTTTGGCCTTCGAGCAAAGCGCGCTCAAGGATCTTGGCCGGCTGGAAATTTCGTGACAACGGAGCGACCGATCACAAGCTTTCCAGCAGATACTCGCCCTTCGCCCGACTAGCCAGGGTATCCTCGAGGATGCGGGCCTCGGTGAGGACGTGATACGGCACTCACTCCGCCATACGGCGGCTACGTGGCAAATGCAGGCAGGCACCCGACTTGTGGGAAGCTGCCGGATGGCTCGGCATGACCGTCGAGCAGCTCGAACAGAACTACGGCCACCACCATCCCGACTTTCAAGAGGACGCGGCGGAAGCCTTCGGGCGACGACGCTAGACCAGTCAGTCGACAATTGTTGCTCCGAGCATAGCGACACGAGCGGTCAACCGGGGGCATGCCCCGCTGAATGCGATTGTCTCTACCAGACCTGCTGGCGCCCCCTTCTACATCACACGCATCGGCGACCCGATCGCCCGTCGGGTGTGCGGAAATGTGGGATTACCCCCAAATCGGCGGCAAGCACGCGTACTGGGAGCTCATTTCGTTGCGTGGCCGGCACATCGAAATTATAAGTTATTGAAAGGATGGTCGGAGTGGCAGGATTTGAACCTGCGACCCCTGCGTCCCGAACGCAGTGCTCTACCGGGCTGAGCCACACTCCGACAAGAACGCGGCTTATAGCCTTGGGTTTCGCGCACCGCAAGAAGATGAA
>JAOAPP010000573.1 GCA_025462985.1 Bryobacterales bacterium
GCCGCCTGGGCATACCCAGGTGCCAATCTGGCCCAGTGCAGCTCCTGATCTACAACCAGTCAGGGGGCCGGAAGTTGTCGAGCCGTCGGGAAATACGTTTCTGGTTGCAGGCAAGCAGGTGATTGGAGTGAGCAACGTGACGCGGCCCACAATGACGGTCTATTCACCCAACGGAAAGAATACGGGCGTCGCGGTCGTCATCTTCCCTGGCGGGGGCTATCAGACTCTAGCCAACGATCTTGAAGGCACGGAAGCCTGTGACTGGCTGACGTCCCAAGGAATCACGTGTGTACTGCTGAAGTACCGCGTGACGGATGTGGGGCCGTATCCGAAGTCGGGGCCATATCCACAATCGCCGATGGCGCTGGAAGACGCGCAGAGGACCATCGGGCTGTGCGTTTGCACGCGGCCGAGTGGCACATCGATCCGCACAAGATCGGAGTGTTGGGGTTTTCGGCAGGCGGGCATCTTGTGGCAGCGATCAGCAACCATTTCGAACAGCGTCTTTATGCTGCCGTCGATGCTGCCGACAAGGAAAGCTGCCGGCCGGATTTTGCGGTGCCTATTTATCCGGGGCATCTGTCGTTACACGCGGCTGAATGGGATGCCAGGCAAGGCACGAAGAAATTTGTGATTCCTCATCCGGAACATCAGTCGATTACGGACGCGAATCTTGCGCTGAACCCCGATCTGCACGTTACCAGCCGGACACCGCCTACGTTTCTGCTGCAAGCCGAAGATGACCACGTCGACAGTGTGTACGATTCGCTGGCTTATTTCGTCGCCCTGCAGAAGGCCGGGGTTCCCGCCGAGATGCATCTGTATGCGCACGGCGGGCAATCTGGTCGGAAAGCAACGCCCATGCCACACGACCGGGTCCTATCATGGAAACAGCATGGGCTTGGGCAGATTGCTGATTGTGGTGGGTATTGTTCTTGTCTGCATTGGCTTTTTACTTGTGTTGGTGGAAAAGGCAAATCTGCGGCTGGGCGGGTTGCCCGGCGACATCGTTCTGCGCGGTAAACACTCCACCGTCTACTTCCCGATAGTCACCTGCCTGCTGCTAAGCGTGTTGGCCAGCGTTGTCCTTTGGCTGCTGAATCGCCGATAGCGGCTCGGCCTTGAACCGCTATTGTTCCTCCATAGGAGCGACTGTCTATCCTAGCTCCCGGCTCTGTTTGCGGTGGATCCGGAAGACTCCAGCTGTGCCCACTCCTCGTCACTCAACTTCAACTCGGCAGCTGCCATGTTTTCCTCAAGGTGAGCCACAGACGATGTGCCGGGAATCGGCAGCATCACTGGAGCGCGATGAAGAAGCCAGGCAATGCAAAGTTGGGACATCGTGGCGCCGTGCTTTTTGGCAGCGGAGTCCATCGGACCACCCGGCTGGACGAGTTTGCCGGCTGCTACCGGGAACCACGGGATAAAAGCGATGTTGTTTTCAATGCAATAGTTGAGCGTCTTCTCGTGGGCGCGATCCGCGATGTTGTAGCGGTTCTGCACCGACGCAATAGGCACTGTTTTCTTTGCGCGCACGATTTCTTCGGGTGTGACCTCGGACAGGCCAATGTGCCTGATCTTCCCGGCATTCTGCAGATCTTTCAATGCGCCCAGGGATTCTTCCACCGGAACTTTCGGGTCAATACGATGAAGCTGGTAGAGTTCGATGCGCTCCAGGCGTAGACGCCGCAAACTCAATTCCAACTGCTGGGTGAGATATTCGGGACGACCAACAGGCTGCCACTTGTTTGGACCCTGCCTGGTCAATCCGCCTTTGGTCGCGACGACCACGCCTTCCTTATATGGTGAGAGTGTTTCGCCAATGAGTTCTTCGCTCACTTCCGGACCGTAGGAATCGGCGGTATCGATGAAATTCACGCCCAGTTCGACTGCGCGACGGAGGACACGGCGAGCTTCTTCCGGATCTTTGGGATAGCCCCAGATCCCTTCGCCGGTGATGCGCATGGCTCCATAGCCCAGGCGATTGACCGTTAGATCTCCGCCGATAGTGAAAGTACTTCTGTCGCTGGTAACTGACGTAGTGCTCATAAATTTGGGATTCAGGCCGGTGGGCCACCGTTTCACTCAGGTTCACCTAAAACGCCGCCCCGGAGTGACCTCGGGGTCAGAACGATCAGCTCGCGGACGAACGTTCAGCGCTGGCGTCGTCCAAGCGGCGGATTGTGGTCTCGTCAAGCTGAAGTTCAGTTGCCTTGAACAGGTGTTGAAGTTGCTCCATGCTCGTCGCGCTGGCGATGGGCGCAGTGACGGACGGCCTCGCAATCAGCCAGGCCAGCGCGATTTCCGCCGGGGTGGCATTCCATTGTTTCGCGGCTTCGTCCAAGGCGCCGAGTATGCGCAATCCACGCTCGTTCAGATACTTCTTGACCATGCCGGAGCGCGCTATATCGCCGAGGTCCGCCTCGGTGCGGTATTTGCCGGAGAGAAATCCGCTTGCGAGCGAAAAGTATGTGATTACGCCGATGTGCTCTTTGAGCACGACCGGTTCAATGTCCGATTCGTAGGGAAACCGATCGTAGAGATTGTACTCGGGCTGAATGCTCTCGTAACGAGGCAGGCCGTTTTGCTTGCTGACCTTCAAAGCTTCCGCCAGCCGGGCACCCGTGTAATTAGAGGCACCGATGGCGCGCACTTTTCCTTCCTTCATCAAATCGCCATAGGCCGAAAGGGTCTGCTCGAGAGGAGTCTCGGGGTCATCGACATGCGACTGGTACAGATCGATGTAATCGGTTTGTAATCGCTTCAACGAGTCTTCGACCGAACTGCGAATGTATGCAGGAGCGAGACCCTTTTGGCCCGGGCCCATCTCCGAGCCGACTTTGGTGGCGACCACGACTGATTGTCTTTTGCCGGACTGCTTCAGCCATTTGCCGAGAATTGTTTCGGACTGGCCGCCAACGCCGCCGTGCGCCCATCTGGAATACACGTCAGCCGTGTCGATGAAATTGAACCCGTGCTCGACAAAGCTGTCCAGCAGTTTGAAGGATGTAGCCTCATCCGCGGTCCAACCTAGTACGTTTCCGCCAAATGCGAGCGGAGCTATCTCGATGCCGGAGTTCCCTAGCTTGCGTTTGCTCATGAATCCTCTTCCGGTGAGATGCTTTCATAACAAAACAGAGCCAGGTATTTGCGGATTTCAGTTTCGGAGAAGGCTTTCGACAAAGAGCCGGATGCTTCGGGTCAGCAGTCCGCGCGGCACGGATTTAGGATCAGCGGCCCGCTGCAAGGCAAGGCCGCCGGCCAGCGACATGATGAATATCGCAACAACCTCAGGTTGTTCCGGCAGCTTCTGATTTGCTTTGGCTGCCAATAATACGAGCAGCTTTCCGAGTTCCCGGCGCTGTGCGCGGAAGAGTTGAGCGAACGGCTTGGCTACTTCCTCGCGTCTGCCGGCTTCGATCTGAAACTCCGTTACCAGAAGGCACTGGTCCAGTCTTTCGTCGAGCAGAGAAAACCGTTGAAGAAGGCCATCAAGGATCTCGCGCGGCGAGGTGCTTGATGCTGCGATCTCTCGCATAGCCCGCTTTTCGCGGTCCATGTTTCGCGCCAGCAGTTCAAGAAAGAGAGCTTCCTTACTCTCGAAATTGGAGTAGATAGCACCTTTAGAAAAGTCGGCGTGTTCGGCAATTTGTTCACACGATGCAGCGGCATATCCTTCACGCGCAAACACTTCCTGCGCGGCGTCCAGAAGTCGCTCCCTGGTTCTTTGCCGACTTTGTTCGCGGGTAAGGCGAGCCATAATTCACTTTGGATTGAATCGTAATCGTACCATCTGGCATCCTGATACCACAGGGTATCTGAAGGCCGCTCAAGACGTTGGTTGCCAGCGCAGGACCGGTATTGGGCGTAACTAAATTGAGAATAAGTGGTTTGATTGTTCGTGGGCAGTGCGGCACACTGGGATCCCGGAGGTTTTAAGTGAGTAGATTCAGGAAGCAATTGCTGGCCATTGTGCCGATTTTGCTTGCATTTGCGAGCAGTTGTACGCAGAAGGCCGCAGTGCCGCCTCCTCCTCCGACGGAGGTGGGAGTGACGAGGGTCATTCAAAAAGATGTCCCGGTCTATGGCGACTGGGTGGCTACGCTCGACGGATATGTGAACGCCCAAATCCAGCCGCAGGTGTCAGGCTATCTGATCAAACAGAACTACAAAGAGGGATCCCTGGTGCACAAAGGCGATGTGCTCTTTGAAATTGATCCGCGGCCTTTTCAGGCGATTCTGGACCAGGTGAAGGGACAGATTGCACAGGCCAAAGGCCAACTGGCACAGGCCGAAGCTCAGTTGGCACTTGCCGAGATCAATGTCAAACGGGACACTCCCCTCGCAGCGGCACACGCCATCGCGCAAAGCCAACTAGACAACGACGTACAGAGCAGGGCACAAGCGCAGGCTGCTGTGCAAACTAACCGTGCGGCAATCCAGGCGGCCGAGGCATCTGCCGAACAGGCGGAATTGAATCTGGGATTCACCAGGGTCCGGTCGTTGCTGGATGGAATCGCGGGTATCGCGACGACTCAGATGGGAAATCTAGTAAGCCAGACGACGGTGTTGACGAGCGTCTCCCAAGTCAATCCAATCAAGGCGTACTTTCCAATCAGCGAAAGTGAATATCTGCAGGTTGCCGACCGACTGAAGCCGGGAGCCGGCGGCGATTGGTTGCGGAACACAAATGCTGTGCCTTTGCGGCTGACGCTTACGAATGGAAACACGTACGGCCAGACCGGACATATAGTATTTGCCGACCGGCAAGTGGATCCGCAAACAGGAACCATTCGAGTTGCGGGAGCATTCGCAAACCCCGGCAACGTGCTACGCCCCGGTCAGTTTGGAAGAATCCGAGCCGAAACCGGATTTCAGAGGGGCGCCCTGCTGGTTCCTCAACGAGCCGTGACCGAATTCCAAGGCAAGTACCAGCTGGCGATTGTGCGAGCGGACAGCAAGGTAGATGTTCGCGATGTGAAGGTGGGCCTTCGCGCGGGGGACATGTGGATCATCTTGAGCGGAGTGAAGGCTGGAGACCAGGTCATCTCGGAAGGAACCTCAAAGGTTCGCGATGGGCAGACCGTATCGCCGAAGCCCGACGAAAACAAGAGCGAGGGAGCGTAATCCATGGCGAGATTTTTCATAGGCCGCCCAATCGTCGCGATGGTCATATCGATCATTACCGTGATCGTCGGCCTGGTTTCGATGCTGGGCCTTCCTACCGCGCAGTTCCCGAATATTGCTCCTCCCGAGATTCTGGTCCAGGCCACCTACCCGGGAGCGGATGCTCAAACTCTGGTGCAGTCCGTCGCAACGCCTCTGGAGCAGCAGATCACGGGCGTCGACAACATGAACTACATGTATTCGACCAGCGCGAATAATGGACTCACCCAGATCACGGTCGATTTCAACATCAAGACGAATCCTGACATCGATCAGGTACTGACACAGCTGCGAACGTCACAGGCGCAATCCCAATTACCGGCGCAGGTAAATGCGGCCGGTCTGACGGTTTCGAAATCGTTGACCGCTCCGCTGATGCTGCTCTCGCTGTACTCGCCGAAAGATACGTACGATTCGACATTTCTGGCGAACTACGGATACATCAGTCTGGTGGACGAGTTGACCCGCGTGCCTGGCATCTCGCGTGTGCAGGTGTTCGGCGCAGGCCAGTATGCGATGCGTTTGTGGGTTAACCCGGATCAACTGGCAAAGCTCCAGATAACCGTTCCGCAGATCATTGCAGCGGTGCAAACGCAAAATACCGTGAATCCGGCAGGACAGATTGGCGCACAGCCCGTGCCAAATGGGCAGCCCTTCACTTACACGGTGCGAGCGCAAGGCCGATTGGCTTCGCCCGAAGAGTTCGGCAACATCATTTTGCGCGTCAATCCCGACGGTTCCAATTTGCGGGTGAAAGATGTTGCGCGCATAGAGCTCGGGGCGCAAACGTACAACATTGAAGGTCGTTACAACGGCAAGTCATCCGCCATTCTGGCGATCTATCAGCTTCCCGGATCGAATGCGGTGCAGGCGGCCGCAGCGGTACGGGCTCGGATGAATCAGCTGGAAAAACGCTTCCCGGAAGACCTGACTTACACCGTTAGCCTGGACACAACGTTGGCGGTTTCTGCGGGAATCAGAGAGATTGAATTCACTTTGCTGGAATCGCTCGGGCTGGTCGTGTTGGTGGTTTACATATTCCTGCAAAACTGGCGCGCCACTTTAATTCCGCTGCTTGCGGTCCCGGTCTCACTGATCGGAACGTTTGTTGTCTTTCCGCTGCTCGGATTCTCCATCAACACCCTGTCGCTGTTTGGCCTTGTATTAGCGATCGGACTGGTGGTAGACGACGCCATTGTGGTGGTTGAAGCGGTGGAGCGCCACATTGAAGAAGGCATGTCTCCGAGAGATGCGGCCTTGCAGGCGATGCGGGAAGTTTCCGGACCTGTTGTAGCGATTGCGCTCATCCTGGCGGCGGTCTTCATCCCAACGGTGTTTATCCCAGGCATTACCGGACGCCTCTATCAGCAGTTCGCAGTCACCATTGCAATTTCGGTTTTGTTTTCGGCATTTAATGCGTTGTCTCTCAGTCCGGCGCTTTCGGCGCTTTTGTTGAAGCCGCGCAAGAGGACTCGCGGCCCGCTTGGGGCGTTCTTCCGTGGGTTCAACCGGGTTTTCGGACGGGTGACAGAGAAGTACGTCGGATTCTCCGGCCTCCTCATGCGCAAGGCGTTCATCAGCGTTCTATTCCTTGGAGTGATGGCCGTTGGAGCAGTCATGGTCGGAAAGAAGCTTCCGCCTGCGTTCTTGCCGGTCGAAGATCAAGGCTACCTCTTCGTCGCGCTTCAGTTGCCCGATGCAGCGTCGTTGCAGCGCACGAGCGAGGCGGCTCGCGACGTTGAGAACAAATTGCTGCATACGCCAGGCGTTCGAGGCGTTACCTCAGTGATCGGGTTCAGTTTGTTGAGTATCACGCAGCAGACTTACAGTGCGTTCTTCTTTGTAACCTTGAAACCTTGGGAAGAACGTAAACAGCCCAATGAGCAGTACGCGGCAATTCTTGGGAACGCCGCCGGCGCTCTTTCTCAGGTCCGGGCGGGACTGGCGTTCTCCTTCCCACCGCCTGCTATTCCGGGTGTTGGCACGTCAGGCGGCGTGACGTTCGTGCTCGAGGATCGCTCCGGCGGATCACAGGAGTTCTTGACACAGCACCTGATGACATTCATGCAGGCGGCACAGAAACGTCCGGAGATTGCGGCCATCTTACCCAGTTACATTCCGGCCGTACCGCAGATTTATGCGGATGTTGATCGCATGAAGGTGATGCGCGAAGGCGTGAACATCGGCGACGTGTACAACACCATGCAGACGTTTATGGGCGGCTACCTGGTGAATTACTTCAACCGCTTTGGCCGCCAGTGGCAGGTTTATGTGGAGGCGGAAGGAGACTTCCGGACTCGCGTGGAAAACCTGGGCCGCTTTTACGTTGGGAACTCGCATGGCGGGATGGTGCCTCTGAGCGCGGTGACAAACACCAAACCAATCGCGGGGCCGGAGTTCACAATGCGCTACAACGAGTACCGGTCCGCGCAACTCAACGTTTCGACCGCGCCCGGATACAGCAGTGGCCAGGCCATGAAGGCGCTGGAGGAAGTTTTCGCGCAGTCTATGCCGAAGGAGATGGGCTTCGATTACATGGGAATGTCCTT
>JAOAPP010000580.1 GCA_025462985.1 Bryobacterales bacterium
AGGGGATGCCGACAAGATCGGCGTCTTTGAACTTCACCCCGGCACGCTCATCGCGGTCGTCCAGGATGACGTCCACGCCGGCTGCTTCGAGGTCGGCGGCGACCTTTTCTCCGGCTGCAGCCAGTGCGGCGTCTCCGACGTTGGTGATGGTGACGACAGCCTGGAATGGAGCGATGGCCGGATTGAGTGCGAAGCTCTTGCCTTCGTTGACTACGGCTGAGGATTCGATAGCTGCAGTTAAAATGCGCTCGATCCCGATGCCGTAGCAGCCCATGATCGGCATAACCTCTTTTCCTTCGCGATTGAGGACGCTTGCGCCCATGGATTTGGAGTATCTATAGCCGAGCTTGAAGATATGGCCTACCTCGACGGCCTTGCCGATCTTCAGAGGCTTGCCGCAAGTCACATCCAGATCGCCTTCGTTGACGTTGCGAATGTCGGCGACGCGTGTCCAGGTGAAGTCGCGGCCCGGCACGATGTTGCGGTAGTGGAAGTCCATCTTGTTGGCGCCGCCCACCATATTCTTCCGGTTTTCCAGTCCCACGTCGATGACGACGAACGCGGCGCGCGGGTCGCCTTTGTCTGCGGGAAGTACTTTGAGGCCGATGGGACCAAGGTAGCCGGCCGGACCTTCAAAGTAGAGAGCAAGCTCTTCGGCGACCATGGTGCGCAGCTCGAAGACATAAGCGGCGGCCATCAGCTTGGTTTCGTTCACGAAGTGATCGCCACGCAGAAAGGCGATGACCGGCACCTCGACAGTCTTGCCGGTTCCGTCCTTCTTCTTACCCATATAGGCGACCGTCTTGATGTCGGAGGCTGGGGAGATTTTGAAGAACTCGGCGACGTCCGCAATGGCGGCTTTGCCGGGCGTGTGAACGAGCTCCGGCATGCCATCGCCCGTCGGCTGCATCTCGGTGACCGGCGAAAGCTGCGAGGTGGCCTTCTCGAGATTCGCCGCATAGCCGCTCTCCGCGCAGCTGACGATGAGGTCCTCTCCGGCCTCGGTGTAGACCATGAACTCCTGTGACTGCGAGCCGCCCATGGCGCCGGAGTCTGCCTCGACCGCGACGAACTCGAGACCGCAGCGAGTGAAGATGCGGCGATAGGTCTCGTCGTGTTTGTTGTAGGAGACATCCAGGCCGGCCTCGTCGATGTCGAAGGAGTAGGCGTCCTTCATGAGGAACTGGCGGACCCGCAGGAGCCCGGCCTTGGGTCGAGGCTCATCGCGAAACTTGGTCTGGATCTGGTACCAGATCTGCGGCAGCTGTTTATAGCTGCGAAGCTCCTTGCGAGCGATGTCGGTGACGATCTCTTCGTGCGTCATAGCCAGGCAGAGTTCGGCGCCCTTGCGGTCCTTCAGGCGGAACATGTTGTCGCCCATGCCGGACCAGCGGCCGCTTGCCTCCCAGATCTCTTTCGGATTGATCGCGGGAAGGAAGAACTCCTGGCCGATGCGATCCATCTCCTCACGCACGATGCCGATGATCTTGTTGATCGAACGATTGCCCAGGAAGAGATAGCTATAGATTCCGGCACCGAGTTGGCGAATGTAGCCCGCGCGTAGAAGGAGTTTGTGGCTGGCGACTTCGGCGTCTGCAGGTGCTTCGCGGAGGGTGGGGATGAACAGTTGAGACCAACGATGCATGGGCAAAAAGCACTTTCCGGCCCGCGGCCGGATGCGCGCGGACATCATTCAGGATGAATTCTCATTCTAAACCGGGGAATGTCGCCGCGTATGTGTCGAGTAGAGATCATAGCTTGATGGGCCAAGTAAGAGAGTTACGGCCAATTACGTCTGCTATGTCGTTCATGTGACATACTTTTCTGCCACAAGAGCGTAGAGTCCAAGCATTCGCATCTACCCGCCCCCCACACAGGGTGGGGCAACTAGTCTTTGCGGCTACGGGAGAGATCTCGTGCAGGAGGCTGAGATGCGCAACAACCACTTTATGCCTGAGTCCTCGTCGCGACCAAGAAATCTCATATTGGCACAGTTGCCGGATGCCGAGTATGAAACCTTGGCCAAGTTTCTTGTGCCTGTCGATCTGCCTCTGGAGATGCGGCTGTCCGAGCCCAACGAGCCTATCGAGTACATTTATTTTCTGAATACTGGCCTGATCTCCACGGATGCGCTGACCGCGAAAGGCGAATCGGTTGAGGTGGGAGTGATCGGGCGCGAGGGGTTTGCAGGTCTGTCCGCACTGCTGGATCAACCGCAGATGTTGCACTCCGTAATAATGCAAGGGGTCGGGGAGGGCCTGCGAATCCGTTCTTCAATTCTGCGGGAGCAGTTTCTGAAGGGCGGTATGCTGCAGCGTTTGGTCCATACTTTTATCTATCTGCAACTGGTCCAGGTGACGCAGTCGGTTCTATGCAACCGGATGCATGAGGTGGACGCGAGGCTGGCGCGCTGGTTGCTGACCTCCGCGGACCGGATGGAATCGGAGTCACTGAATCTGACACATGAGTTTCTGGCGCAGATGCTGGGCGTGCAGCGCTCGACGGTGACCGTCGCAGCCGGCGATCTGCAGCGTGCCGGCCTGATCGGCTACAGCCGTGGCAAGATACATATTCTTGACCGGGTGAACCTAACCAGGACAGCGTGTGAGTGCTATCGAATTGTGAGCTCGTCGTACCAGCGGGTCCTGCAACTCAATGCAAATAATTCACTTGTATACGTCGACTAGATGACAGACGACTAGCGGCACGGACTGTTAATTTCTGAACGTTACTTTACTTCTTATTTTGCCATTGGTGCCTGGAGAGGTCTGGACGTCTTTCTCGGGGGTATTTGTATGCTCAGGATTCTATTGGCAGGAAGCGATTGTCGTTTGTTGCAGACGCGGGCGGCGGTGCTGTTAAAGACAGGCGCGGCCGTTGTCTATCGCGACACGATGGGGGCCTTGAACATTCTGGATCGAGAAGCGTTCGATCTGGTGGTTCTATGTCACTCCCTGCCAGAACCCGATGTGGCGATGATTGTGAACAAGGTCCATCAAAAAATTCCCGGGGCAAAGATTCTGATGGTGACCTCAGGCCTTGATGGGTATGGGATGGATGCAGACAGTAACGTCGACGCTACCAGCGTTCCTGACCCAGGGCGCTTAGTCGCGCGCGCGAAGGAGTTGCTGCAGGTAACTTCGCATCCGAGGGTAAATTCAAGGTGGCGTTGGCCCGACGCGCCTTTGGCGGACTGATGCATCGCCGTTAACGATGATGAGCAGATGAGCACGAATTTTCCGTCAGGTGTCCGCTAACTGACTTGCAGCGTCCACAGATCGTGCAGGTGCACGACCCCTTCGACCCGGCCGTCGGCAGCGACGACGATGAGCGAGGTAATCTTCTTCTCCTCCATCAGGGCGAGGGCCGATAACCCCAGAGCACT
Organism: Bryobacterales bacterium; assembly: GCA_025462985.1. Lineage (GTDB taxonomy): Bacteria > Acidobacteriota > Terriglobia > Bryobacterales > Bryobacteraceae > Bog-105. The sequence continues at coordinate 3,386 of JAOAPP010000580.1, forward strand.
GCCTTCGATCGTGAGAGGATGCGGGTTCATGATGTCCCCGGCGGTGTGTTCGAGCGCGTGGGAGCCATCGCGCTCAAGCAGGCGGCGGGGATCTCCATCCGAGATCATGCCGGCGAGACGGCCGTCTTCAAGAACCGTCGTCATGCCCAGCTTCTTGCGCGACATCTCGTAGATGACCTGTGGCATTGGCGTAGAGCCCGCAACCTGCGGCAGCGCATCGCCGCTGTGCATCAATTCGCAGACGCGGGCGAGTCGCCTGCCGATGTGGCCTCCGGGATGCAGATCGGCAAAGTCCTCGGCCTTCCATCCGCGCCGGCGGCTCACTTCAAGCGCGAGCGCGTCGCCGAGCGCAAGCATGACGGTGGTGGACGCCGTGGGCGCGAGATTGAGCGGGCAGGCCTCGGCCGAGACGCCGGTGTCGAGGAAGATATCGCTCGCCTGCGCAAGGGTAGAGCTGCCGCAGCCGCTGACAGCGATGAGCTTTGCGCTAAGGCGCTTGAGCGTCGGGAGCAAACGCAGCAGCTCTTCGGTTTCGCCGCTGTAGGAGAGCGCCAGGACGATATCGCCTGAGGCGAGCATGCCCAGGTCGCCGTGAGTTGCCTCTGCGGCGTGAAGGAAGTGGGCCTGCGTGCCGGTGGAGCGAAGTGTGGCCGCGATCTTGCGCGCGATGATGCCGCTCTTGCCGATGCCGGTGAGGATAATACGGCCCGGGCCTTCGGCGAACTGAAGCAGCAGATCGGCCGCCTGGGTGAACGGTGTGAGCATCGCGTTGTCGAGGCGCGCAGCCAGCTCGTTGAGAGCAGCGGCTTCGATGCGAACGAACTCGGAGGGAGCCAGTGGGTCTGACGGACTGGTGACTTTGATGGACATGACTTTGCTGGAAGTGACTTTGCTGGACATAGGGCCGAACCATGTCGATGCTAGCAGAGGTGCGCGAGCAGATGATCCGCCGAATCTTTCAGAGCGTGCGCGGCGTAACTTCTGTAGAACGAGTTGCTTGTATCGTTTAGAGCCATTTTGCGTCTAATCCGAATAGAATTAAAAGGAAAAGTGTGTCGGAAGGATGCTGAACGTGAAGCGGAACGGATTGGTATTAAGTGTGATGGTGGTTGGGATCGCGCTGCTGTTGTGGGCGGGATGGCATAACCTGCGAGAGCGTCGCAAAGCGATGCAGGAGACGCGGGATAACCATATTGTTCTCGTGCCGGATAAGTCAGGTTCGGGAGCATCGGCGGGCTCGCAGTCGCCTGAGGCCGAAGCTTCGCGAATGCGCGGCAAGCCGGCGCCGGCCTTCACGTTGGCAACCCTGGATGGAAAAAAGGTATCGCTGAGCGACTACAAGGGTCGCCCCGTTCTGGTGAACTTTTGGGCGACCTGGTGCGGTCCATGCAAAGTGGAGATGCCCTGGTTCGAGGAGTTCAATAAACAGTACACCGCGCAGGGATTCGTCATTCTTGGCCTGGCCGACGATGTCGACGCGGGCAAGGACACGATCGCCAAGGTAGCGCACAAAACGGGCGTAACCTACCCAATTCTGCTGACCGATGGGAAGGTTCAGAAATTGTATTCTCCGGAAGGAATGGACTACCTGCCGATGTCGTTCTATATCGATCGCAACGGTGTCATCGTCGAGGAGACAGCCGGGCTCGGCAGCAAAGATGAGATTGAAGCCCACATCAAGAAGACGATCGCCTCGGGCGCAGCGCCGACTGCGGGTGGACAGTGACGCGGCTTCGTCTTCTTGCGGGGGCGTTTCTTGCCGTGCCGTTAATTGCAGCGCTGGCGGCACCGCAGGTTGCGAATGCCGAACAGGTTGGGAACCTTGATGCGCCGGCCCCAAAGCCCAAGTCGTTCGTCCTCTATGCGGCGGAGCAGCAAAACGTGGCGGCAGGGAAGCGGAGCGTGCTTGAACTGCACTTTCGCGTGGTCGACGGCTTTCATGTGAACTCGCACACCCCTAAATCGGAGCTGCTGATTCCGACACAGATCACGTTGCAGCCCGCGGCAGGTGTCAAAGCCGACGCAGTGCAATATCCTGTGGGCACCTCCTTCAGCTTCAGCTTCGACCCGACAGAGAAGCTCGATGTGTACTCCGGCGCATTCACGGTGAAGCTGCCTGTGGTGGCTGACGCCGGAACCCACACAGTGGATGGGACACTGCGCTATCAGGCCTGCGATCATGCTGCCTGCTATCCCCCAAAGAGCCTGCCCGTGCAGGTGATCTTCAACGCCAGGTAACCTTCCGCGCCGCCGCACACAATTACTGTTAGTAGGCTCGGTACGCCTGCCATCGATTGCAGCGGAGTGATGGCATCATGGAGAACAAGGCAGACAGGAGCGGGCGGACGGGAATGGAAGAATTTCGAAGACTGACACGGCTGCCGGCATATGTATTCAACATCACCAGCGAGTTGAAAGCCGCGGCGCGTAAGCGTGGCGAAGACATCATCGACTTCGGAATGGGTAATCCCGACGGCGCAACACCGAAGCACATCGTCGACAAGCTGATTGAAGCCGCACAACGGACGGCAACACATCGCTACTCGCTGTCCCGCGGCATTCCGCGGCTCCGAAGAGCCATCTGCAACTGGTACAAGACGCGATATAACGTCGACCTCGATCCTGAATCGGAGGCCATCATTACGATCGGCTCGAAGGAAGGGATCGCGCACCTCTGCCTGGCAGTCCTCGATGATGAAGATACGGTCGCTGTGCCGAACC
>JAOAPP010000637.1 GCA_025462985.1 Bryobacterales bacterium
GATCTTCAATGTATCGAACGGGGATGACTCCGCTGGCGGCAGCTGTGGAACGAATTGGCTGCTTTTTATGATCTTCCCGTCGCAGAGCCTCTGGCAATGTCGACGGTTTCGGAGATGAGTGAAGGCCCGCTGTGGGATTCGATCGTGGCTCGTTATGAGCTGCATGCGACGCCATACGAACAGATTGCGAACTGGTCGTTTGTGGACTGGATGCTTAACTTTGGCGAAGAAACAATCCTAAGCACAATCAAGATCCGCAAGGCCGGCTTCGCGGATTGCATCAACACACATGAGAGTTTCCGACGGCAGCTGACCAGGCTTCGGGAACTTCGGATCATCCCGTAGATTTCACGCTTCAGCAGCACTGCCGAAGCAATCGATAAAGCTAGGGAAACGTTCTACGGCGATGAAGCCCTCGCCTTCCAGAGGCGTTTCCTCGATTATTTCCTGCGCGATGCAGATAGTGGCATGATTCAGGAACCACGGATACGTCTGAAAGTTCGGAGATCCTATTATCAGCATGGCGTCCGCTAGGAGGACAACTGGCCTATCGCGTCTGCCCAGCCAGTGAGGCTCCGCGATGAACACTTTCACGTTCTTCTGGCCAATGCGATCGCTAACCCAGACCTTGCCGTGTCGAGGCTGCGCCTGCTGCCTGAATGGGAAGAAGACCTTGTCCTCCGGCAGTGGAATGAAACAGCGACAAATTACCCGAGGCAAAGGAGTATCACGGCCTTGCTGTTAGATGTCGTACGTCAGTTCTCGACGGCAATCGCCGTTGAGGATGGAAGGACACAGGTCACCTATGAAGCTCTTTGGATGAAGGTTCATTCGCTGGCCGTTGATCTCAAGCGGCATGGCGTGCAACGTGGAGATCGTGTGGGCGTTTCGATGAACCGTGGCATCGATCTGATCGTTGCCATATTGGGCATCCTTCAGGCGGGTGCAGCATTCGTTCCGCTCGACAAGGCGTATCCGCGTGAGCGCCTCGACTTTATGGTGGAGGATGCAGGCCTCGCCATCGTATTGGTAAATGAGGATACGGCGGCACTCGCGGGAATCGCTTGCCGCGTGCTTTCTTTGGAGACGATCAGTCTCGAAGCTGTGCTCGGCGGCACAGGCGCGGCGGATGACGAGGACAATTTACCTCAGTGCGCGCCAGATGCCGTTGCCCTCGTCATGTATACCTCGGGTACTACGGGCAAACCCAAGGGGGTACTGGTTCCGCACCGAGCCGTGATCCGTCTTGTTCGTAACACCAACTACGTGGAGTTCGGAGCAGGGGATGTGGTCGGGCAAATTGCAAACACCTCTTTTGACGCCATCACCTTCGAGGTGTTCGGAGCACTCCTAAACGGCGGGCGCCTGGTGATCTTCCCAGACGAAGACATTCTGTCACCGCGGCGCTTTCGCGCCGCAACTCACCGATGGGGCGTCACGAAGATGTTCGTTACCGCGGCCTTGTTCGATCTGATCGTCCGGGCCGAACCTCATGCTTTCGCGCCTATGGACACCTTGGTTGTGGGAGGCGATGCTCTCAACGTGAAAACGATCAAGCAGTTGCTTGCGAGTGCGCCACCGCGCCGTCTGGTGAATGGATACGGCCCTACCGAAGCGGCAACCTTTTCAGTTTGTCACGATATCCAAAGCGTGCCTGAGCACGCCATATCCATTCCGATTGGGCGCCCCATATCGAACAGCACCGCGTACGTGCTCGATCGTCACCTGCGGCCGGTGCCCATTGGCGTGCAGGGAGAGCTGTATCTGGGCGGCGATGGGGTGGCGCTCGGCTACCTGAATCGGCCCGAACTGACGGCCGCGCGGTTTCCTGCCGATCCCTTCCAGGTGGAGTTGTCCGGGAACTCACGACTCTATAAGACCGGGGATTTAGCCCGGTGGACATCGGATGGAGTCATTGAGTTCTTCGGACGCACAGATCATCAAGTGAAGTTCAACGGATTCCGCATTGAATTGGGTGAGATCGAGACGGCTCTGCGCCAGCATCCCGCAGTAGCCGATGCGCTTGTGGTAATGCGCACAGATGCTGCTGGCTTCAAAACCTTGGCAGCGTACCTAGTGTCCCTTCCCGGAACGAAACCAGCTTCGGACCATGGCGAGGGCAGCGAAATTCGCCAGTGGCTTTCTGCGCGCATTCCTGCTTTCATGCTCCCGAACACCGTCACCTTTCTGAAAGAGTTTCCGTTAACTTCCCGCGGCAAAGTGGACCGTGACGGGCTTCCCGATCCTGAAGCTTGCCGCTCGACAGGCCCTGTCCGGACTGTATCGCCGGCGGAGGATACCCCCGAAGCGCGCGTGCGCTCGACATGGAAGGAAGTGCTGCGCCTCGAAGATGTGGGTTTGGACACCAGCTTCTTCGATCTGGGTGGCACATCGCTGAAACTCGCGCTGGTGGAAGGTCAGCTGCAGAGGAGGTGGGGATATGAGGTAACGGCAACTGACCTTTTTCGATTTCCAACGGTGCGCTCGCTGGCCATTCATCTCGGGGGCCGCCCTCCCGGGCAGTCGGCCCGTGACGAGGCAACCAGTGTACGGGCTGCAAGACAACGTGCGGCTTTTACCAAGCGGCGTGGCCGCCCGATAGTAAGTTCCGCGTTGGCGCGAACTGCTAGTCAAAAAAGTTCGGATATGACCGAAGAGATCTTGGAAGGGGCGGCAGGAGATTAATGACCGGTGATTTGGAAGGAATAGCCATCATTGGCATGGCGGGTCGTTTTCCGGGTGCATCCACTCCGGAGGCATTTTGGAAAAACCTGGTTGCCGGCGTCGAGTCAATTGAGCGTTTTGCTCCGGGCGAGCTCGAAGTATCGCCCTCAGACCCCGCGCTGAGTAAACCGAACTATATCCGCGCACGCTCTATCCTGCGCGATGTGGATCTGTTCGAGCCCGAGTTCTTCGGTATTTACCCGACCGAAGCCGAGTTCATGGATCCGCAACACAGGGTCTTTCTTGAGTGCTGTTGGGAAGCGTTTGAGAATGCCGGGTATGACCCTGCCCGAATCAGCGGCTTGGCCGGCGTATTTGCCGGTTGCAGCCCCAACACATATTTCTTAACCCAGCTCTGTGCTGAGCCGGACTTCGCTCGCAACTTTGCGGCGGACTACCAAGTTGGGCAATACACCACCATGCTGGGCGCGATCGCCGACACGCTCGCGACTCGTGTTTCCTACAAGCTGAACCTGCGCGGTCCGAGCATTACGGTCCTGTCGGCCTGCTCCACATCTTTGGTTGCGGTGGCCCAAGCGTGTCAAAGTCTGCTGACCTACCAGTGTGATATGGCATTGGCGGGTGCAGTATCTATCACCCTCCCGCAAAAGCGGGGCTACCTGCACCAGGAAGGCGGAATGGTTTCGGCCGACGGGCACTGCCGGACGTTCGACGAAGCCGCCACCGGAACGGTGTTCGGTTCGGGAGCGGGCGTCGTGCTATTGAAGCGTCTCGAAGATGCTCTTGCCGACCGGGATCATATCTATGCGGTGATCCGTGGCTCGGCTGTAAACAACGACGGCGCGGGCAAGGTCGGCTTTACCGCGCCTGGCGTAGACGGCCAGGCGCAGGTGATCGGCATGGCGCAAGCTGCGGCGGGCGTCACTGCAAGATCTATCGAATATATAGAGGCGCATGGAACAGCCACGCCCCTCGGAGATCCCATCGAGCTCGCAGCCCTGACGCGCGCCTTCCGGCAGGACACGTCCGACAAGGCTTTCTGCGCTTTGGGCACCGCCAAAACAAACGTCGGCCACTTGGATGTCGCCGCCGGCGTGACGGGGCTGATCAAGACGGCTCTTTCTCTCCAAAACGAGAAGCTTCCGCCTGTGCTCCATTTCCGCAAACCTAACCCGCATTTGAAAATCGCCGGCTCGCCTTTCTTCGTCAACTCCGAACTGCGGCAATGGCCTCGTCGTTCAGACACGCCGCGCCGAGCGGGCGTGAGCGCCTTCGGCGTGGGTGGAACCAACGCGCACGTTGTCCTCGAGGAGGCTCCCACCACGGCAACAGGCTCGACGCGGCGATCAGTGCAACTGATTACGATTTCGGCCCGCTCGGCCTCAGCGCTTGCGAAGAAAGCCGCCCAACTCTCAGAAGCGTTGATCGCAGTACCGGATGCGAGCCTAGCCGATATCGCTTACACACTAGCATCTGGGCGGCGAGCGTTTCCTATTCGCTGGAGCACCACGGCGGAGACGGTCGCAAGCGCAAGTGAACGGCTGCTACAATTCAGCACCGAAAACAGGCAGGCAGCGCCCGCGCGCGAGGGACCGTCGGTCTGTTTCTTGTTCCCCGGCCAAGGCTCACAGCAGGTCAACATGGGCCGCGAACTGTTCGAGAGCGAACCTGTCTTCCGTCAAGCTGTTATGGCTGGTGCGCGATTTCTCACGCCATTTCTCGGCCTGGACATCTGCGGGGTTCTCTACCCCTCTGAAGGTGAATTAGACTCGGCGTCCGAGCGGTTACGTTCCACCGCCTTCGCTCAACCGGCTCTCTTTGTCGTGGAATACGCTCTGGCCAAACTCTGGGAGCACTGGGGTATCAAGCCGGCCGCGATGATCGGTCATAGCCTGGGCGAGTTTGTGGCTGCGTGTCTGGCCGGCGTTTTTTCGTTCGAGGACGGCTTACGCATGGTCGCTGAGCGGGGCCGGATGATGGAGGGCCTTCGAGGCGGCGGAATGCGCGCCATACACCTGGCGGCAGCCGATGTGGAGGCGTTACTCCGCGAGTCCGAGTTCGCGAAACTCTCTCTGGCTGCCGTCAACGCGCCTCATCTCTGTGTGGTGGCGGGGGATCACGAGAGTCTTATTGCCCTCGAGAGCCGGTTGGCTGTCCAAAAGATCGCCTCACAACCTCTCGCCACCTCTCGTGCTTTTCATTCGTGCATGGTGGAGCCCATCCTTGAGCCACTTCGCGATGTCGTGCGAACCTGCAAGCTCGAGGCGCCGCGGACCACCGTGATCTCCTCGGTGACCGGCGACGTGCTCAGCCCTGCCGAAGCAACCGATCCAGAATACTGGGTTCGCCATTGCCGTCAAACAGTCCAGTTCTCTCGAGCGTTCGTCTGCGCCACTCAGGCCATGTCATTCGAGGCGTTCCTCGAGGTCGGCCCTGGGACGGTCATGCAGGGGCTGGCGCGAGCGCATACTGTCCGGTCAAGGAACTGTGAATCGACGACAGCCAAAAGCGCACCATTGCTCCTCTGCTCGCTCGGTCAGACAGGTCGCTCTGAGAACCACGCGGCGCGGGGCGCTAGCTTTCATAGCCTCGGTCAGTTGTGGGAGATAGGAGGTCCTGTTGACTGGGCCGCTTTCTTCGAAGACGAAGAACGTCGCCGAGTGCCACTGCCCACGTATCCATTCGAACGGAAGCGCTACTGGCTGGAACGCCGCCCTATTACAGACACACGGGCTACGGCAGCTCCGGCCATCACGCAAACTCAACACACCCAGGAAGACGGTACGAACACACCGACAACTCCGGGTGATGCGTCTTCTGCAGTTCATGAATTAGCCGATAAGGAAGATACGATGACACCCAGCAAGGAATCTGTAACCCCCCGGGCAGCCCGCTACACGGCAGAGTTAGCTGCATTGGTCTCCGACCTTTCGGGAGTGGAGCCGGGTTCTCTCACGCCGGATGCCACCTTCCTCGAGCTAGGCTTCGATTCCCTTTTCCTGACTCAGGTGGCCCAGGCAGTGAATGGGCGGTACGGCGTTTCTGTGACATTCCGGCAGCTGCTGGATCAATTCTCGACTCTCGAATCGATTGGAGCGTTTCTTGCCGAAACCTTGCCGCCCGATGTGGTCGCTATTGCTGCTCCGGAGTTCGCCGGGCAAAGCGGGGCCGGCCTACCCGTCTCGGAAGCGCTTGGCGCTGCTCCTGTGTTTATCGCCGGTTCCGCTGGAAGCCCAACCGGTCTGGAAAGCGTGTTGCGTGAGCAACTGCAGGCCATGACGCGTTTGATGGACAGGCAACTGGAACTGCTCGGGCAGCACGGCAAGGAGTCGCTACTACCGAAGCCGCAGTCGGCGTCGGTGGCTGGGCTCAACCCAGTGGCACAGGCGCAGACGAGAGACCAAGCCCCGACCGCCGTACCAGAATTTAAGCCGTTTGGCCCGTACAAGCCGGCCCAGCGTAGCGCGGGGGGCGAAATTACGCCGGCGCAGCGCCACTACATAGCCGCGTTTACGCAGAAGGTTAATAGCAAGACTGCACAATCGAAAGCTTACGCCCAGCGCTACCGGAAGGTGCTGGCGGACCCGCGCGCCGTTTCCGGGTTCCGGCAGCAATGGAAAGACCTTGTGTACCCGATTGTCACAGAGCGGTCCAAAGGTTCGCGTCTTTGGGATCTGGACGGCAACGAGTATCTCGACCTCTTGAACGGGTTCGGACCCATTGCCTTCGGGCATAAGCCGGACTTCGTGGTGGATGCCCTCAAACAGCAACTCGATCTTGGGATTGAGATTGGTCCACAGACACCCTTAGCTGGACCAACCGCTGAGCTGCTATGCGAACTAACGGGCATGGACCGCGCTAACAATGGGGAGAAAGAAAAAGGAAATGGCAGAATCATGTTTGGCAGAATCATGAAGACTTAGGACCACGGGTCAACAACATCTCTAGATCTTTCCCATGATTCTGCCAGCCGATGATTCTGCCCGAATTCGATCCATGAAAACTGAGTTCATGAACCATCCCGACAATTGAAATAGCCTGAATTCTCATTCACGACCGCGTTCAAAAAGGAATCGAGATTCCCATTCGCGGTCTCCTTTCATTCGCGGCCGAATCTTGAAATGTTTGAATTGTAGTCTGTTTGAGAATTCCCCTCGGTTTTCTGAGCATTCGAGGTCCAAAAACGGAAACTAAATAATTCACAGATCCTAACCTCGAATCACACGAATCAGAAAGTACGAATGAAGACTGATGCGAGTAATAATCCAGGTGTAAAGGACCTGCAAGATTCAA